>NZ_JADIJP010000040.1:0-28630 GCF_017355285.1 Methylobacterium sp. SD274
CGCCCTCTCGAACTACACCAACCTCGGTGGCCAGCTGACCGTCTTCGCTCTGCCGAACTAATCGGTCGCACGAAGCCTGAGATATAGGGTGCCGGCGCAGCAATCTGTGTCGGCACTTCTATTGAGGTGCAGAATCAATGATTAAGTTGTGCACCTATTTCATAGTTGCGATATGTGTTTACTTTGCTGCCGGTATCGAAAAGGCACTTAGTAAAAATTTTGGCTGCAAGTCGATTTATGTTTATCAAAAACTAAGCATTATTAGATCAACTGGAAACAATGATGATTTTCAAGACAAGCTAGGAAAGACGATTCGTGCGGGTGAATGCTTCGTTTGGGAAAACGACACGAAACTTACGGACGTCGATTCTAGCGATGGTTTGTCTTGTGTTTCGCTAAATGGTTCTGGTAGGACGTGTTATTGGTCTGGAAAATACTGACCTGTCAGTCTGAATTACTCAGTAACTTCGGGAGATCTGACTCCGAAGCGCCAACTCTTGCCGTGCCTGCTCTTTGACGGCTTCGCGCACCGCAGGGCTTGCGATTTTCCGCAGTAGGCTTTCCTTCGTGTGAGCCTCAAAGGGGCGATCACTCAGCCAGCGGCGGCGGATCATTCCGATCATGGAGGTCGTCAGCATTCCTTTGGCTACTCCTCTCCATTGCGCTGGAGCACATTTTGGCTGCGGGCTAACTCATTGCGGAAGAGGCCCTTTGACGTTTTGACAGAGATATTACTGCCTAAAGAAACCCGCTCCCCGAAGGATCCTTAAATGGGTTCGCCCGGCGAATGTATCCGAACACCGTGAGTGATCGCGGTGGCCCACCTGGTCCATAACCGTGCTACGCCAGGAACCCAAATCGCCGGATGCTTCGAGCCAATGAAGCTGACACGTCTTCCTAGTGCTCATCAGGCTCCATAGCCGCATCTTGCCGATAGTGTCAGGAGGGGACAACTCCGCCTCGGGGGCGGAGACAGGCGCGGCGGCGACGTCTGCATCACCCCATTGCCGCCTGAAAGCGGACTGGCAGATATCCACCCAAGTCGGTCGAAGAGCGGACGGACAGCTCCCGACCCAACCTTGCCATATCAACTGGTTGGCGAGGTGCTCGGAAGCGGACATACGTTACGACCTGCCTTGGACGCAGCTTCCACGGAGCGACCCTTACAAAAGCTTCCGTTCCTCAGCGCAGTCCGCTGTCCGCCGCCAGTGCCTCGGCCGCTCGTCTGAAGCCGGCGACCATCCTGACCATGGGCTCCCTCACCTCCGGCGGGGCGGTCTTCAAGGAACCGGCATGGAAGGGCAGCTCGGGATCGTATTCGCTCATGAGCTGACAGCATTCGGCATAGGTCCGGTCGCGCATCTCCGCGACCATGGAGAGCCCGAAATCCAAACCAGCGGTCACGCCCGCGCCGGTGATCCGATTACGGTCCCGGACGACGCGGGCGTCCGTTGGGATGGCGCCGAACCCGGCCAGCGCATCCCGGCAGGACCAATGCGAGGTCGCCCTGTAGCCCTTGAGCAGCCCTGCCGCTCCCAGGATCAGCGAGCCGGAGCATACGCTGGTGACGTACGTCGCCCGGCTTGCCCGGTCGGCCATGAAGGCGAGCGTCGCGGGATCGGTCGCTGCCTTGATCGTGCCGTCCGTGCCGCCTGGCGTGAACAGCACGGTGAGGTCGCGCGGGCAGGTGTCGAAGGTCGCGTCCGGGGTGATCGTCACCCCGCCGTCGCTGGTCACCGGATCGAGGGTCTTGGCGACGAGATGGATCCTGGCCCCCATCATCGCCGCGAACATGCTTTGCGGACCGATGAGGTCCATGACCGTCATCCCCGGGTACATCAGCATCGCGATCCGCTCGTCGCCCATCCAACGTACGTTCGGGTCGTAGCCGGCCATGTCCTCGCCGTGGCCGGTCGAGGGTGCCGGTGGGCCCTTGGCCCCTGCATCCTCCGCACGGGCGGGGGACCGTAGGAACGGCATGCCGGCGAGGGCGGCGGCGAGGCGGGTGAAATCACGGCGAACGAACATGATGCCCTCTCAGAACCGGACCGAGGCGGTCGCGTAGATGGAACGGCGGTTCGACGGGCGTACCCGACCGTCGAGGAACAGGTAGGGTTCGAAGTAAAGCGCATCGGCGAGGTTCTTGCCGACCAGGGAGTAGGTCCAGCCATCGACCGTGTAGGACGCCTTGGCATCGAGCGTGACGAACGCAGGGGTGAAATACGAGTTGTCGAGCGTGATCGCCTGCCTGCCGGCGGCGTAGAGCCCGGCGCCGAGCGAGACCCCGCGGAGCGAGCCCTCCAGGAACTTGTAGTTCGCCCACAGACGACCGGAATCGGCCGGAACCGCCATCAGCCGCGAACCGACGGCGAAGTTGTTGTCCTTCGTGACCGTCGCGTCGATGTGGGCGTAGCTTCCGAGGACCTGCCAGTTCGGCGTCGGCTGCCAGACCAGGTCGACCTCGGCCCCGCGCGAGCGCTGCTCGCCGACCTGCACCTGCAGGAACGGGTTGTTCGGGTCGCCCGTCGCGACGTTCTGGCGGGTGAGCTCGAAGGCGGCCAGCGTGCCGGACAGCCCGGATGCGAGCGCGATCTTGACGCCTCCCTCGACCTGCTGCGACGTCTCGGGCTTCGGGGTCGACGTCGAGAGGTAGGGCACGACCCGGATGCCCTCGCTGTAATCGGCGAACAGCTAGACGACGTTGCTGACCGCATCCTTGTACTCGTCGACGATGGCCCCGGCCTTCGGCAGCGGCTTGATCTGCTGGAGCTCCTGGCGGGTCCCGGTGAGCCTGTCGAGGCCGTCGAGCTCGACATAGGCCCCGCGC
Organism: Methylobacterium sp. SD274; assembly: GCF_017355285.1. NCBI lineage: Bacteria > Pseudomonadati > Pseudomonadota > Alphaproteobacteria > Hyphomicrobiales > Methylobacteriaceae > Methylobacterium > Methylobacterium sp. SD274. The sequence goes on from NZ_JADIJP010000040.1 coordinate 2,828, forward strand.
ACGCCGGCAAGCAGGTGGATGCGCTCCCACAGCGTCGTCTGGAGTTGCAGCGACAGCCCGGCGTTGATGTAGGCGTTGCTGGGCGTCAGCGCCCGGGAGGTCGGTTCGACGAAGTCCGGGAAGACCGGCGCACGGAAGTCCACCGGGCCGATCAGGTCGAAATTGCTCACGAACTCCCTGTCCTTGACCCGGTCGAAATCGGCCGACATCAGCAGGACGTTGCGGGTCGGACCGAGGTCGAAGGCCGCCTTCAGATTCGGGTTGACCGAAATCTCCGAGATGTTCCCCCGCACGATGGCGTTGGACACGAAGAAGCTCGACGGCGGTACGTCGGGTCGGTTGCCGATGACGAACTGGTCCGGCTGGCTGAGGATCGAGCGGCTGAAGCGGACGGTCGTGAACGTCGACCAGACATCGTTGAAGGCGTGGTCGAGACGTGCCGTGACGCCGTAGAACTCCGAGGACGTGTCCGGCACCGTCGTCGAGCTCGGAAAGAGGGAGCGTCGGATGCTGAACGCGGAGGTGTCGACCGTACCGACCGCCGGCAGACCCGTGTAGTCGGGCTGGGTCCGACGCGAGTAGAAGCCCTGCAGCGTCAGCGAGGTGCCGGCGTTGTTGGTGAAGGTCACCGTCGGGTTGAGGGCGAGGCTTCGGGTCTCGACTAAGTCGATGGAAGGCACATCGCGCTGGAATTGGCCCGTCATGCGGAACAGCACCGTGCCATCCTCGGTCAGCGGCCGGTTGATGTCGAAGTACGGGCTGACGAAGCCACGGCTGCCGGCGGTGACGCCGATCTCGGTGAAGGTCGCGAAGACCGGCAGCTTCGAGACCAGGTTGATGATGCCGCCGATCGGCGCCGAGCCGCCTGCGTAGAGGATGCCGGTCGGGCCCTTCAGAACCTCGATGCGCTCGACGTTGTTGAGGAGGTCGCGCGCGCCCGGCTGGAAGAAGGTCGACAGGCCGTCGACGTAGGTCTCCGCCGGGAAGCCGCGCACCAGCGTGTAGAACTGGTTGAAGGCCACCGGGTTCGGACCCGTGACGCCGGACACGTTCCGGAGCGTCTCCGAGACGGTCAGGCTCTGCTGGTCCTCGATAAGGTCGCGGGTGATGACTTGGACCGATTGCGGCGTCTCCTGGATCGGGGTGCCGGTCTTGGTGGCCGAGACCGAGGTCAGGGCGCGATAGCCCTGCACGGGGCCGGCCGTGGTCTGGCGGACCCCCGGGCCTGAGGAGGTATCGCCTCCCTCCACAGTGAGTTCCGGCAGGGTGACCCCAGTGGCGGCGGTCTGGGCGAGGACTGAGGTGGTGGCAAGCAAGGTGATGAACAGGGCGAGGCAGAGCTCGACCCGGGGAACAGGGTACATGGTTTGGGTCCGTTGTCTGAAAGATCGGGAAGGGCGATCAATCAGGCGACGGGTGGGGCACGGGCGCTGGCACTGATCCCTGGCGGTGCACGGGGGTAGGCCGCGACCTCGAAACGCCAGACGACGACGGAGGCTTGCCGGACGGTCCAGATGATGGGCGACGAGGTGGCGGGCGGAACGACCGGCGCCCCCAGGGCGTGAGCCACCAGGCAGCAATCGAGATGCTTGTGCGGCGGAGATGACTTGAAGGGCTCGCCGTCGCTCCCCGCGCCTTGCGCACAGATGACGTGGGTCGGACCGCCCGAGGCCGCGAAGCTCGCGCCGCCGAGGAATGCCTGGAGCGCAAGTGCGTACAGCGCGGCCATGGCGATGACCGCACGGCAGGCGGCCCACCCTGGCAATCGCATCCGCATGGATCTTACGTACGGCTGCGCTTGCAGCGCCGTCAACGCAGGCGCGTAATCATGGGCCGGAATTCATGCGGCCGAGGCGAAAGGCGCACGTCGGTTCACCCTCGACGAAGGCCTGAATGCTTGGTGCGCTTGGACTTCATCAGTCAGGTCCAATGGCTGCCCCCCCTAACCCCGGGGTGCATTTCCACGCTGATCAGCCACCGTTACGGGTCCGCCGGGCTCCCCCGCAAGCGACCGTTCGGTAAAGGCTACAGGTAGCTCAGGGCCGGCAAGGCGGCCCGGCGTTTCAGGCCGACCATCCAGCGGCATGCGAGCCAGAGCGGCGGGACCAGGGCTCCTGCGACCAGCCAGATCTGCACCGGCGCTCCAGCCTCGATTCGACCGGAGGCTCCGCCGAGACCGAGCGCCAAGGCGCCGTCATGGAGCAGTCGCAGCAGCCAGAGATGGGCAAGATAGAAGAACAGCGGCGCGCCGCCGAAGGTGCGCAGCCAGCCGAGGCTTCGCGCCGGCACTGCCTCGAATAGGGCGAGGAGCCCGAGGCCGAGGCCTAGCGTAAGCAGCAGAAAGTCGGCCGAGGGCGGGTACTTGGTCAGGTTGACGAAGGAGAGCGCGGTGAAGAGGGTCGTCGTCCCCGACTGCCATGGTACCGGCTCGCCGTAGCCGTTGAGGCACCGCAGGATCAGGAAGGCGGAGAGCGCCGCGCCGCCGAGTGCCAGGAGCCCCGCGCTGCGTGTGGGCGGCGCGACCGCTCCGGCGAAGAGCGGCCCCAGGGCGTAGCCCGCCGCTATCACGCCGAACCAGGGCAGCACCGGGTAGGAGGTCCGCGCCACGCCCCAGGGCAGTTCGATGAAGCCGCGCTGATGTAGGATCGACCAGGACACGTAGCCCATGTCGCCCGGTTGGAGCACGAGTCCGTCGAGCAGGTTGTGGCCGAGCATCACCGCCGCGGCGAAGAGGACGAGGGCAGCACGCGGTAGCCAGAGCAGGGCGGCCAGCGCCACCATGCTGAGGCCGATGGCCCAGATCACCTGCAGGTAGAGGATCGGCGGCGCGAGGCTGCGGGTCCAGGCCAGGCTGACCAGTGTCACCTCAAAGAGGATCAGCAGCAGGCCGCGCTTGAGCAGGAACACGCTGGTCACCCACCGGTCGCCGTGTTTCTGCGCGTGGAGGCTGGCCGAGAGGCCGGTAAGCAGGATGAAGACCGGCGCGCACAGATGCGAGGTCAGCCGGGTCAGGACGAGGCCGGGCGGCGTCACGGCCAGATCCATCGGGTCGCGGACCTGGGCGTGCAGGTAGACGAACTCCCGCACGTGATCGACGAGCATGAGCAGCATGACGAGGCCGCGCAGGGCGTCGATGGAGACGATGCGGGACCGCGGACCCTGGGCTCCCTCGGAGGCTGTCGGTCTCATCGCACGCGCTCCGTTCCGATCCGGTGCAGGAGCCGGCCGACATCGACGGGTGTCCAGACCGCGCCGCCGCGCGGCTTGCGGACCCCACGCCGCGTCAGCTCGGGAGCGAGGCACTGGGGCGTCCGCCCGACCTCTCCGCCAATCGATTCCAGAATCGGCATGAGGTCGAGCACGTAGCGGCGCGCGCGCTCGGACGAGGCCCCGCGCCCCGCATCCCCGCGCCGGACGTGGGCGGCAGGCGCATCAACGGGCTGGCCCGCCGGGCTGCCATCCCCGGCTGCACCCTTCCAGTTCGCGCGCATCATGCGGGCCATTCGGCGAACCGGCGGTGAGCCAGCGCGGCGAGGAGCAGGGTTCCCGCAACCAAGCAACCTAGGGCCACCATCGCCTGGCGCTCCGCCGCGGCGCGGGGCACGGAGGGCGCGAATGCCGGCACGGCATCGTAGGCGGTAAAATCGAGCCGCGCGGGACAGCCCGGACAGACCGGCGCGGGGTCCAGTGCCTGGGCGAGGATGCGGGGCTCGAAGAACGCACGCAGGTCCCGGCGGTACGCGGCGCCCGCCGCCAGGAAGGCGGAATGGCGCTCCGCGTCGGTTCCCGCCGCCATCTCAAGGGCGAGGGCGAGCACCGTCGTGGGAGATAGCGTTGCCAGCCGCCGGCTCCAGGCCGCCGCAGCCTGGGCATGGTCGTGCGCGGCATCTCGGTAGCTCGCCAGCGCTTCGTCGTAGAACGCATCGCGAGCGAGGCGCTTGATCTCGGGCGCCTCCGCCAGCCCCGGCCGACTCGCGGCATCCGGAACCTTGCCGGCAAGCCAGGCCAGGGTGATCCGAGCGCCTTCCTCACCGGTGTAGAACCGGACCTGTGCCTGCCGGCTCGCATCGATTGCCGCGATCCGTGAAGGCGTCGGCGCGAGGGCCTCGACCGCGTACCCGAGAGCGCTCGGCAGGGCGACAGTGACGATGGCCCAAGCCAGCACGAGGATCGCGAGGGCGGAGACGCCCCCGCGCCACAGGCTGGCCACCAGGGCGCAGGCCGACACCCAGAGGACGACGTAGGCGGCCAGGGTGGCCGCAAGGAGGGCCAGCGTACCCTCCCAACCGCCGAGCTCTCCGAGACCGCCCGATACGATGAGCGCCAGCGCCGTTCCACCGAGCACAGCTGTGATGGCGACCAGCGCCACGGCCCCGAACTTCGCGCTCGCCACGCGACGCGGCCCGACGGGCTGCGACGCGATCATGCGCAGGATGCCGTTGTCGTGCTCGGAGGAGAGCCGTGTGCCGGCGAGTGCGATGACGGCGAGAGGTACGAGGTAGACCAGCGCGAAGGCAAGATCGAAGGGGCCGAGCCTGAGCCGGGCGGTCGAGCTGGGTTCGTAGGCGGTGTCGTCGAAGACCGTGCTGAAGCCGAAGCTGGCCCGCATGATCGCGGGTTGCACGTCGGATTGACCGGCCGCGAATACGGCGAGCGGCGTCGGCGGCTTCACCGCGTAGGCGGCCATGAAGTAGGTCATGTAGCCGAAGGCGTCGGTGGGGTCCTGCCAGTAGTTCACTTTGATTGGCGAGGGCTTGCCATAACGCTCATGGGCGGCCTTGGCGTCCCGCACGACCCGGTCGGTGTTGGCGGCGGCCTGCAAGAGGGCGGCTCGCTCCATGGAGACGCGCCCTGCGCCCGTCCACGCCGCTAGGCAGAGAGCCACGAGGAGGGCGGCGAGGATCGCCCAGGTCAGGCGCTCGCGCAGGATCAGGCGCAGTTCGGCGCCGAGCAGGACGGGAAACCGGACGGTTCTCACGGCTTCAGCCTCCGGACAAGGGGACGGCACAGGAGCGCAAGCAGACCGAGCCACAGGGCGAGGACGAAGGCCGGAACGCGTGCGTTGGCCAGCGTGGTGGCGAACGGCAATGGCCGGTGGACGAAAGGCGGGATCTCCCCCCAGAGATCCGGTCCGGCGACGAGGGTGGTCCCGCCGCGCTGGGGATGGTCGCGGATCTCGGCGTTCATGCGTTCGGAGATTCGGCGCCGATAGGCCTCCGCCGCCCAGACGAAGTGGGCGTGTTGGGCGAAATCGGTGCCGGCGAGCGTCTGCGAGAGGGCCTGCAGGGCGACCCGCGGCGACAGCAGGCCAGCCCAGGCCAACGCCCTTTCCTGGGTCGCGAGGCTGTCGAAGAACGCGCCGAGCTCACGGTCGTAGACCGTGAAGTTGTAGTTCTCGTTCTCCGACATCATCAGGCCGCGCAGGTCCACGGGCAGTTCGTCGGGGTCGCTCACGCTATAGCGGGCGAGCACCTCGCGCGTACGGACATCGTTCGCCTCGGCGGTGCGATGCGCCCGAAAACCGGACTCGATCCGCGTCCGGACCTCGCGGTAGGACAGGGCGGGCATGACCGCGTCGACACCGACGATTGCGAGGCGGGGGGCCGCGACGCAAAGGACGGCCCAGACCGCGAGCGCCGCCGCAAGCGCGCCCCGGGCCGTACGTGCGACGAGCGAGACGAGCATCGCGAGCAGCAGAAATACGGTGGCATAGGTCAGCTGCGCCGCTACCCAGGTGAGCAGTCGCGGAACGGCCTGCCAGCCGGCACCCTCCTCGCTCACCACTGCGAGCGCGCCGATCCCGAGGAGCGGAAGCCCTGCCACGAGCGCCAGCGCGGCGAAGAGCGCCGCGAACCGGGTCGCGAAGAGCCGGCCCGGCGGGACGCCGTTGCCGAGCGCGAGACGCAGCGTGCCGCGCTCGCGGTCGGCGGCGAAGGCGGAGAAGCCGAGCAGGATGGCGGCGAGCGGCACCACGAGTTGGACGATATCGGCGACGCTGCCGAGGCCGGATCGCGCGAGCGGTCCGGCATCCTGGATGGCGCGATAGACCGCGTCGTTGAAAACGTGCGCCTCGACCCGCACCATCCGGCCCGTGTAGGGCTCGGTACCGGGATCGAGCACGGCGAGCGGTGCCGAGGGGCGGAACACCCAAAGGCCGAAATGGTCGGCCGAATGCGGGTTCTTGGTATCCTGGCCGAGCCAGCGCGCGCGCTCGGCGGCCGCGACCTGAGCGACCTCACCAGCATAGCGCATAGAATCCCGCCAGGCGCCGAGGCCCGCGACCGTGAGGAGCAGGACGAGGACGGCACCGATCCAGCGAAGGCGCGCATCGCGGGCGGTGCGCGCGAGTTCGGCCGCGAGCTGCCTCACGCCGCGCTCCCCGCCAGCCGCTCGATGTAGAGCCGCTCCAGGCTGACATGGTCGAGGGTCCGGGGGTCGATCTCCTCAACGATACGGCCACGGCTAAGGACACCGACGCGGCCAGCCATCTCGCGCACCCTGTAGAGATCGTGGGTCGCCATCAGGATGGCGGTGCCACGATCCGCCGCCGCCCGGACCGTTGTGGAGAAGTCCGCCGCCGCGCTCGGATCAAGGCCCGAGGTCGGTTCGTCGAGGAGGAGGAGCCGGGCACGGCGCGCGAGTGCCACCGCGATGCCGACCTTCTGGCGCATGCCCTTGGAATAGGAGCCGGCGGGACGGGCGAGGGCAGGCTCGGCGAGGCCGGCCTCCGCGAGGAGCATGCGTGCGTTCGCTTTCGTCAGATCGAGGCCGGCCAGGGTCGTGAAGTAGCGCAGGTTCTCCACCCCGGAGAGGCCGGGATAGAGCGCCACCTGTTCGGGGATGTAGGCCACGTGCCGGCGCGCGCCGACCGGGTCGGCGCCGGCATCGACACCGCAGACCCGGACCGTGCCGGCATCCGCCTTTAGGAAGCCGAGGATCAGGTTGACCGTTGTGGTCTTGCCAGCCCCGTTCGGCCCGAGCAGGGCGAAGACCTCCCCGGGACGGAGCGACAGGTCGAGGCCATCGAGGGCTTGGCGTTCGCCGAAACGCTTGCCCGCCCCCCGGATCTCCAGGACGAAGTCGCCCGAATGGGTCGTGACCTCAGTCATCAGAACCGCACCGAGATCGTGCCGGTGAAGCGCCGGGGCGCGCCGGGATAGACCCGGAACACGCTGTTCGAACTCTCATAGTAAGTGGTGTCGAAGATGTTCTCGACGTTAAGGCCGAAGCGCATGTTCTCGTAGCGGTAATAGGCCAGCGCATCGACAGCGATGTAGGCCGGCAGAGAGAAGCCCGAGCCCGATGCGTCCCCGGCGCGTTCGCCAACCCCGCGCACGCCGCCGCCCAGGCCGAGGCCCTTCCAGGGGCCGGCCTGGACCTCGTGCACAGCGAGCAGGCTGCCCGAGTGGCGCGGGATGTTGATCAGCGGTGCGCCCACCGGCAGCACGTTATCCTTGGTCACCACTGCGTCGGCGTAGACGTAGCCCGCCAGGATCTTGATCTCGGGGGTGATCTGGCCTGCGGCCGTGAGTTCGAAGCCCTGGCTGCGCACGCCGCCCGCCGCCAGCGAGAAGCCGCTGTTGTTGGGGTCGGCCGTCAGCACGTTCTGCCGCTCGATGCGGAAGGCCGCCGCCGTCAGGCCGAGGGCGCCTCCGAACAGATCGAGCTTGGCACCCACCTCGTAGCCGATGCCAGTCTCGGGCTCGAACGGCTCCGCGCGGGCCACCGCGAAGGCGTCGGGGCCGATATTGGGCCGGAAGCTGGTGCCGACATTGGTGTAGAGCGAAAGCTCAGGCAGGGGCTGGTAGACGAGCCCGGCACGCGGCGTGGCCGCCACCCGCGATTGCTCTGACTGGGTCGAGTTCGTTCGCTCGCGAAAAGATTGCTCGAAGAAATCGAACCGGGCCCCGAGGAGCGCCTTCCACTCGGGGCTGAGCGCGATCTGGTCCTGGACATAGAGGGCGGTGTTGGTGACTCGTTCCAAGTTGTTGCGCCGGATCGTGAGCGGCGGCAGGGCCTGGCCGTAGCGGGGATCGTAAATGTCGAGGCTGTAGGGGCTCTGGCGGAAGTTCGAGCGATCATAGACCACGCGGCTATCCGTGCTCTCCCGCTCGAAGCCGAGAAGCAGGGTATGACCGAGATCACCGGTGGCGAAGCGCCCCACCACCTCGGCCTGACCGATGGCGGTATCCCAGCGGTAATCGCGGAAGTTCCGGTCGCGCAGGACGGTGCGATTGTCCGCGGCGAGGCCACGGACCTCCGCCGATTCCCCGACCAGCGAGCCGGTGTTGAAGTGGGTGGCGAGGCGCATCTGCCAATCGGCGTTGAAGCGATGCTCGACCCGCACCTGCATCGTGTCCGAGCTCTGATACGTGCTCTGCCCCGGCTCGCCGAGGAAGCGGGAAATCGGCAGGAAGCCGAGTTGGCGGTTGATCGCAATCACACCCCGGTCGACCACGACGCGATTGCGCAGGAACTCGGTCTCGACGGTGATTTTCGTGTCCGGCGTGACCTGCCAGCTCACGACGGGAGCGACGAGGAGCCGGTCGCTGTCGACAAAATCGCGAAAGCTGTTCTGGCGTCCGCCCGCAAAGTTAAATCGGTAGAGCAGCGTGCCGTCCTCGTTGAGCGCGCCACCGGCATCGACCGTGTCGCGGAACTGCTCGAAAGAACCCCAGAGACCGCCCATCTCGACGAAGCGCTCAGCGGTCGGCTGTTTGGTGACGAAGTTGACGAGGCCACCTGGGTCACTGCGCCCAAACAGGCCGCCACCGGGGCCCTTGAGCACCTCGATGCGCTCGACGTTCTGGGTGTCGGGCGGCGGCGGCGAGCCTCGGTTGATCGGGAAGCCGTTACGGTAGAGTTCCGAGGTAGTCGTGCCACGGATGGCGTAGCTGAACACCGTCAGGCCGCCAAAATTGTTCTGCTGGGCGACGCCGGGCGTATAGTTGAAGACCCGGTCGACGCGGGTGGCGGCGAGATCTGTGATGACCTCGCGCGGCGCAACGGTGACGATCTGGGGCACGTCGCGCTGGGGCGTGTCGGTCTTCGTGCTGCTCACCGCCCGGTCGGCCCGGTAGCCCGGGGTCGGACCGATCAGGCCTATCCCCGGGGAGGGGCCAGCACCAGCGACCACTGGAGCGCTCCCGCCAGTAGCCTCCACGGAGAGTTCCTCCAGCGTGACGGCCTCCTGCGCCCGGGCCTCCAGTGCAGGCGCGCCCGCCGAAAGGATTGCGGCAAGCGCGTAGTGCGATCCTCGACGCCTCGACATCCGACGACGCTTGGCCGGAACGGGCAGGGTCAGGATCGCAACCTTCGAGGTCGCCAGGTTGGGACGAAGGGGCACCGGTGCGCTCAAGGTTGTCGAGCGACGGCCGAGCGGGTGCCCTCGCGGGACCGGCTGCGTCAGTAGCCAAGCCCGCTCATGCGCTCCGCCGGGACACCCCGCCCGAGAGACGTATCGTTGTGCAAGGCAGGTCTCCTGGCTCGCGGGTCGTCGCCCTCGCCTCGGCCTTCCCAGTACGTCGCACCAGTGACCATGGACGGTGAGGGCTCACCGCTAACAGTTGCGGGGGCAGCTTCGGAAGCGCTCCTGCGAGCACCCCGAATTCCCTCTTAGCCCGCGAGCCGACGACCCGCAGGAACCTTGACGGTCAGACATTCGCCGGGCGCCGCCGCATAGTCAATCGAGGGGGCGTCATTTTCTCGCAACATTGTAACATTGCATCAGTCTGGTCCCGGACCGTTGTCCGTCGCCAGATGGATTGGGACAGTCCGCTCTTTTCAGGTGCGGAGGCTCTGATCCATCGGGGGTGAAAGGTTATGCAGCCTGCGCCTAGTGGCGCAATCGGCCGATGCTCGATGGCCTCCACGATAAGCGCTTATGGACGTCTTCTGGTCGAAAGCAGTCGGACCGCATTCCACCCGATCTAGTCGTAGGTCTTTGTCTGCGAGGTCGCCTGGAAGCGGACCTTCCCGGGGTCTGCAACGGGTTGAAAGCGGAAGCTCTACCACGCTCATCATCAGGGGCGGCGCGAGGTCGGTCGTGATGATGCCGGCCTTACTGAAGCGCCAGGGGCGGTCCCCTTGGCGCCCCGTGCTCTGCAATCCAATCCGGCAACACTGAGCGGAGTTAATCGCTTCAGGGTGACGCCATCCAACAAGCTACGTGAGTTTTGCTTGGTGAAAGCGTTGTGTTTCGTACCAAACTTACTCTATGGGGCGTCCACGGATCCTCAGAGAAAATGCTATGGCCGACAGCACCCAAAATTCTCAGCCAGACTACATCAAACTCGCAGCGGACATCGTCGCCGCCTACGTCTCCAATAACTCTTTGCCAACAAGCGCCTTGGGCGAGTTGCTGAGCAACGTGCATGCTGCCGTCAGCAGTCTTGCGATTGGTGGAACCGGTACGGTGGCCGAGGACAAGATCGAGAAGGCGACGCCGGCTCAGATCAAGAAGTCCATAACGCCCGACCATCTCATCAGCTTCGAGGATGGCAAGCCCTACAGAACGATGAAGCGGCATCTGACGCTCCGTGGACTGAGCCCCGAGACCTACCGCGCGAAGCATGGCCTACCTGCCGACTACCCCATGGTCGCCGCAAGCTACTCGGCTGCAAGGTCCGCCCTGGCCAAGCAACTCGGTCTCGGGCAGCAGCGGAATGGTGCGGCCAAGGCGAAGGCTGTCGTGCCGGAAAACGCCGTCGTTGAAGAGACCGCTCCGGCTCCGGAGAAACCCAAGAAGGCGGGTCGGCCTCGGAAGGCTGCCGCAGCAGCTTGACGAACATAACGGCAGCATCTCAGGTGCCGTTTCCGCTTGGGTCTCAGAAAATCTCGGCACCCCCAACTCAGGTGAGTGCGACCGCGCAAAAGCGGTTGCACAAGGATGGGCCTGTAAGATTGCACCCCGCAATCTAGCGAGTGCCGTGCCGCCCCCTCGCTGCTCCTCCGCCATGGTGACCCTTTGTCGAACACCGTCAGCCCCATAGGGAGCAACGCTATCCCATTAGTGCGGGAGCAAGTTGGGCAGGCGATCAAGTTAGCTCATGAGATGCGGGCAGAGGTAAAGCGCAGCCGTGCTTTGATGAAAGAAGCGAAGGAAACCCTCCGTAAAATCAAGCCCTATCGCACGAACTTCGACTGAGGTTCGGCGGTCGCACCTTGGTGCATTTGCTCCATAAGGCCGGCTTTTTGGGCATGGTCTCTGCGGAAGCCATGGGGGGCGACGGGAAGCCCTGCGAACGCCGCTCTCAGCAAGGCCCAAGGCGAGAAGCAGCCCCGCCGGCCCCGTGATCAGATCGGGGCGGCGATCTGATCACGGGACCGGCGGGGCGGGCCGTCCATCTCACAGTGAGCCGATACGCAACTTGGCTCGATGGGAGGATGCACCGGGTCGGTTAGCGGAAGGACAAGGCGCTGGAACCGACACGGCCCGGATCGGGAATGGCAGATGAGGCACAGGTGCCTAGTGCCTGTGCTGAACGTCTGAGAAGGGTGGAGGCTGTGTGAGAACGCATTTGCGGCCTGGAAAGATCTGACAGCGCATCGCGCAAAGGGACCGGGCTTTCAGCCTCGGATAGCTGCGATGAGCGGGCCGGCACCGAGGATCGCGATCACTCGCTTCATGTTGTAGGCAAGAACCTGCAGGCTCATCTCACTGGCCACGTTCCTCAACCCCCGGGTCAGGAAGTGGGTCGCTCCCATCCAGGCTTTGAGGGTGCCGAAGACGTGCTCGACCGTCTGGCGGCGGTCACGCATCGCGTTCGGGTTCTCGTCGAGCCGGCGCTGGACGGCTTCCAGCACGTGCTCGTGTTCCCAACGCGTGATGCGACGCTGCTCGGCGGGCGTGCAGGAGGTCTTGATCGGGCAATTCGAACAGGCCGACGTCCAGTACCGCCGTAGGGTCATCCCGTTCTCGATGCTCTCGAAGCGATAGGTCAGCGTCTGGTCCCCCGGGCAGCGATAGGTGTCGTCGCTCGCCTGGTAGACAAAGTCCTGCTTGCCGAATCGGCCCTCGGCCTTCGCACCGGACGTCATCGGCTTTGGCAGGGTGACCGCGATCCCCGCCCGGTCGCAGGCCAGGATCTCCTCACCGGAGAAGTAGCCCCGATCCGCCAAAACCTGGATGGCTTCCTCGCCCGCGGCGGCCTGAGCTTGCCCCGCGATATTGGCGAGCTGGGTGCGGTCGTGGCCGACGTTGGTCACTTCATGGGAGACGATGAGGTGATGCTTCGTGTCCACCGCGGCCTGAACGTTGTAGCCAACGAGCCCGGTGCCCTTGCCGTTCGTCGCCATGGCCCGCGCATCGGGGTCGGTCAGCGAGATCTGTCGGTCCGGCGCGGCCTCGACGAGCGTCTCCATCGCCTGCAGCGCGCGCAGCCGATCCCGGAGTGCAGAGAGCCGCTCCTTCAGGCGCGGGGTACGAAGCTCTGTCACCTCGGCCTCCTGACGGTCGGCGGTATCGAGGGCTGCGAGGTAGCGCACGATGCTCGTCTCGACCTGCTCGATGCGCCTGCGGACCGCGGCCGGGGTGAAGTTCCGGTCGCGCGTGTTCACGGCCTTGAACCGGCTGCCGTCGACGGCCACGACGCCTCCGGCCAGGAGACCGACCTGCCGGCAGAGCATCACGAAGTGCCGGCAGGTCGCGCGAAGCGCATCCCCGTTCTCGCGTCGGAAGTCGGCGATCGTCTTAAAGTCGGGTGCGAGGCGGCCGATCAGCCACATCAGTTCGACATTGCGGCCGGCCTCCCGCTCCAAGCGCCGGCTGGACGGGATCTGGTTCAAGTAGCCGTACAGGTAGAGCTTCAATAGCGTCGCAGGGTGATAGCCGGGTCGACCGGTGGCGGCGGGCGTCACGCCGGCAAAGCCGAGTGCTGCGAGATCCAATTCATCGACAAACGCATCGACGACGCGGGCTGGATTATCTTGCGTGACGTAATCGTCCAGGCAATCAGGAAGCAGGGCAACCTGGTGACGATCTGCAGCTTGGACAAAGCGTGTCATCCCGGGCCTCCGTTAAAGGCTAAGTCTAACACAAAAAGCATCAGATCAAATATATGTTGATCTAATTCGCTGATTGTCTGTCGAATATTTCAGATCCAGGGATCGAACGATCGACGTCGCGGATTTCTTTGAGCTTCCTTGCGATCTCGCAACGATCGGGATGGGGGGCAAAAAGCCTGCCCGCCGCTCTCCCAAGCGGCCGGACAGCCCCAGCTTGGCGCCCTCTTTTCACACGGCCTCCACCCAACGCAGTCATTCCAGGCCGCATCTCCACGGGTATGCCTCGCAAAGGCTGCACCCGCCCAACGCATAGCTTGATCGTGTCGGGTATCCGTTCGTTTTAACGACACCCTGGGCGTAGGCGCAAAAGTCCGAGAAGGGTGGGAAGCGGTCCCTGCCCCCTGGCCCTGAAGCGGACGTTCCGCCTCCGACCCAACTACGTCGAAGAAGCCAATCCGATAGGTGCTTTAAAGCAGACCTAAACCGTGCCTTCGCCGCGGTCTGCTTGCCCAAGCAATATCCGCTGCAATTGGCCGACCGCTGTCTCGATCTGCCTTTCGTTGAGCGATGAGTATCCGAAGACCAACATGTCGTCCCGTGCGCCGCGGTCAAAATCGTAGGCGGCCCCGCTCGAAAGAGCGTAGACGCCGATGCCCTGCTCACGTGCGAGAAGCTGGATCTGCCGGGCGGGCGGAAAGGCGGGTGGGAGGCGCCAGACCAGGTGCAGGCCGCTCTCCCCGCCGAGGACGACGGCTCCATCGAACGTCTTACTCAGCGCTCCGACGAGGCAGTCCCGGCGCGCCTTGTAGACCTGTCTCAGGCGACGCAGATGCCGGTCGAAGTGTCCCTCGTCAATAAAGGCAGCGAGAGCGGCCTGCTCAAGCCAGGCCTGACCGTTGCTCATCCGTGCCTTCAGCATTCGCGCCTCATCCCAGAACATGCGAGGGACCGTGGCGAAACCGATGCGCAGGCCGGCGCCTACGGACTTCGAGAACGTCCCAGCGTAGAAGACGCGTCGGCCGCCGTCGAGACCGGCCAGGGCCGTCAGTGGCGGCCCGTCGTACCGGAAGTCGCTGTCGTAATCGTCCTCGACGATGTAGCTGTCAGTTTCCTCCGCCCATCGCAGCAGGGCCAGGCGCCGTGCCAACGGCATCGTGGCCCCGGTGGGGAACTGGTGTGAGGGCGTGACGTAGAGCAGGCTGCCCTTGGCCGTGGGCAAAAGGTCCGTGCGCAGGCCCTCGCCGTCGACCGGCACTGGATGGATCTCCAAGCCGGCGTTCCTAAAGATCAGCGAGGCTCCGAGGTAGCAGGGGTTCTCGATGCAGAGCTGCCGGGTATGTCCCTTCAGCAGGTTGAATACGAGGTTGAGGGCGTCCTGCCCACCCGTGGTCACGATGACCTGATCCTCGGTCACAGCCACCGCTCTGGCGCGCCGTAGGTGCGTGCTGATGGCCATGCGCAAATCCGGGAGGCCGGCCGGATCGCAGTAATCGGTAAGGTAGGCCGTCTCCCGCGCCAGGAGCCGCGTTACGATCCGGCGCCAGATGGCCAGCGGGAACCCGGCCGGGTCGGACCGCCCAACCCAGAAATCGAGTTCGGGCCGGTCGCCGCCCCCGCCGGGCGAACCTGCGAAGCAAAGCAGGGGCTCGCTCGACACGTCCGGCACCGGGCCGTTCGTGAACGACCGACTGCCCTGTTGGATCAGTAGAAGACTGTCCGGTGAGATCGGCTCAACGAATAGGCCCGCCGTGCCGCGCGCCTTGACGTAGCCCTCCGCCGCAAGGCGTTCGTAGGCCAGCATCACCGTGTTGCGGGACACCCGGAGGCGCTCCGCCAGCAGGCGACTCGGAGGCAGTGCCATGCCGGCCTTGATCTGACCGTCCAGGATGATCTCTCGAACCTGGGCGAAAACCTGCGCTTGGAGCGGCTTATCGGACTTGGCGTCTAGCGTGAGCGTCAGTTCCACACGTTCCATCCTGCCCGATATCGCCTGCTTGCTGTGGCGTAACCCGTCCCTGCCGCAACGAACCAGGTCTCAGGCGCACGGCCCCGATCCGCAACAAAACGGTTGGCACCATGGCCCAGCGCTCTTTTGGCCCTTCCACCGGACCAAAATTTGGAATTGTTTGCACTTGAGTGCATTCTGCTGACGCACTGGGCCGGCCTGCCAGAAAAATAAGGCAGGACGCTCGGCCGTGGAGGAAACATGAACGAGATCGTCAAGCCTGACTCCCTGCTGGTCGCCCAGGCCGAGAGCCTCACCGAGACCTTCTTCGGCGGCTGCCCGCACGACTGCCCGGACACGTGCTCGATGCTGTTCGAGGTCAAGGACGGGAAGTTGCTCGGCGTGCGCGGTAACCCGGACCACCCGATGACCCGTGGCGGCTTGTGCGTGAAGCTGAAGGACTATGAGAAGCGCCACTACCACCCCGACCGGCTGCTCTACCCGATGAAGCGGGTCGGGCCGAAGGGCTCGAAGCAGTTCGAGCGCATCACCTGGGACGAGGCGCTGGACACCATCGTCACACGCTGGAAGGCGATCATCGACCAGTACGGCCCCGAGGCCATCGCGCCCTACAGCTACCTCGGCAACCAGGGCTTGGTGCACGGGCTGAACGGCGGCGACGCGTTCTTCAACCGCATGGGCGCCACCGTGACCGAGCGCACCTTCTGCGGCGAGGGCTCGTGCACGGCCTGGCTGCTCACCGTCGGCCCGACGGCGGGCCTCGACCCGGACAGCTACATCCACTCGAAGTACATCGTGATCTGGGCCTGCAACTCGGTCAGCACGAACCTGCACCACTGGGCCATCGTCAAGGATGCTCAGAAGAAGGGCGCCAAGGTCGTCGTCATCGACACCTACGCCTCACGTACCGCCAAGGCGGCCGACTGGCACATCGCGCCGAAGCCCGGCACCGACGGCGCGCTAGCCATGGCCCTCATCAACTCGATCATCGAGCAGGGCCTGGTCGACCAGGACTACGTCGACAACTACACGGTCGGCTTCGAGGAGCTGAAGGAGCGGGCCAGCACCCGCACGCCGGAATGGGCTGCCGAGATCACCGGCGTCCTGGCCGAGGACATCCGCAAGCTCGCCCGCGAGATGGCGACCGAGCAGCCGGTGGGGATCCGCATGGGCGTGGCGCTGGAGCGACATTACGGCGGCGGCCAGACCATCAGGGCGGTGTCGTCCATCCCGGCGCTGACCGGCGCCTGGCGCCATGTCGGTGGCGGCGTCACCCAGTTCGGCGTCTGGGAGCATCCCTACAAGTTCGACGTGATGTGCCGTCCCGACCTGATCCCGGAGGGCACCCGCGTCATCAGCAACCTTCAGATCGGACGCGCGCTGACCGGGGAGATGAAGCTCGACCCGCCGATCATGTCGATGATGTGCTGGAACTCGAACCCGGTCACGCAGGCGCCCGAGACCGACAAAATCGTCGCCGGGCTGATGCGCGAGGACCTGTTCATGGTCTCGGCCGAGCACTTCATCTCGGACACCGCCTCCTATGCCGACATCGTGCTTCCGGCGACGATGGGAGCGGAGATGGAGGACATGATCCTGTCCTGGGGCCACCTCTACCTGACCTACAACACCAAGTGCGCGGAGGCCCCCGGCGAGGCCATCCCGAACAACGAGATCTTCCGCCAGCTCGCCGCCCGGCTCGGCTTCGAGGAAGAGAACTTCAGGTGGACTGACACAGAGTGCCTGGAGCACTACGTCGACTGGAACGCGCCGGCCTGCGAGGGCATCGATCTCCAGTACATGCGCGAGCATGGCTTCGCCAGACTCAAGGTAGGTACACCGGACGACCGTGCCCCGCATAAGGAAGGAAACTTCCCGACGCCGACCGGCAAATGCATGTTCATGGTCGAGGGCGCCACGAACTTCGTCGCGCCGCCGTTCCGGCAGATGTACGAGGGCTTCCAGCCCGGCGAAGCGCTCGATCCGCTACCCGACTACCTCGGCCCGCGCGAGTCCCACACCAACGACCCGGAACTCGCCAAGCGCTTCCCGCTCAACATCGTCTCGCCCAAGAGCCACTACTTCCTGAACTCCTGCTACGCCAACATGGAGGACAAGCAGAAGGGTCAAGGCGAGCAGTTCGTGATGATCAGCCAGCACGACGCTGATGCGCGCGGCATCCGGAATGGTGACCGGGTGCAGGTCGCCAACGACCGCGGCGCCTTCAAGGGCGTGGCGCGCATCACCGACGACGTGAGGGCCGGCATCGTGGTCGCGACGCTGGGCTACTGGCGCCAGCTCAACGAGGGCACGGTCAACAGCATTTCGTCGGGCGCCTTCACGGACATGGGCCACGCGCCGTCCTTCTCGGACAACCTCGTCGAGGTCGCCCGGGCGAACTGAGGCCCTGCCTCCAGCTACGCGAGCAGGTTGGTCCTAGACGAACACGGAGGTCCCGTTGGGACGCCCGTCCTCAATCAAGAAGAAGCAGGATCCCGACCATGAGCACAATCACATCCGTTGCGAAGGCCTTCTTCGACGCGTGCGAGACCGGAGGCGGCTGGGAGGCGTGCGAGCGCTACTGCACGCCCGACGCCACCTTCTCTGCCCAGGCCGACGCGCTCGCGGACGTCACCACCCTGCGGGACTACACGGAGTGGATGAAGGGCCTTCTGACCTTCATCCCCGACGGCCGCTACGAGGTTAAGTCGTTCGCGACGGATGAGGAGCGCCGGAACGTGGCGGCCTACGGGGTCTTCCAAGGGACGCATACCGGCGAAGGCGGCCCGTGCCCGCCCACCGGCAAGAGCACCTCGACCGACTACGTCTACGTCATGCAGTTCGAGGGCGATAAGATCGTCGGTGTGACGAAGATCTGGAACGACGCCCAGGCCGTTAGGGAGCTTGGTTGGGGATAGCCCTCAAAGTGGCGCGCCTCGGCTTCCAACGAGCAGTGTAACGAGGCCGCCATCCGTTAGCGCTTAAACCGCCTCAGCGAGCGGCAGCTTTCCTTGTGGCTGGCTCCGTAAGCGGAAGGGCTGAAAACCACCCGACGCGGTCGTAAACCGGACCAGCTGCCGACGACCCAACCCAGCCGCCAAGAACGTCGTTTGAGTTACTTCGAAGCGGCCATTCGTCTGCCATCCAGCACTTTCGGCTCATGGCGGGAGCGGCCTCTGGTCGTCCCCGAGTAGACGCCCCAGAAGGGTCCCTTTCGGGTCGCACTCCCGTCCTGAGATTTCTCCAGTAAGCGACCGTTCGCGTTCACACGCTCGATGGCACGAGGCGGAGCCGAGTTCCCCACGGGTCGTGAAGCACGGTGGCACCGTCGTCATCGATCATCGCCAATCCGCCCTCCAGGTAGCGCCCACGAACCTTAGCCAACGTCCTCGTGTCGATCTGGAGCTCGACCTCGGCCAGACCGGCCATGCCCGCAGGGCGCACCTGAGAGCCCCGGCTGTTCCAGATGTTGGTCGCGAGTTGGTGGTGGTACCCACCGGCCCCGAGGAACGTCGCGCCCGGGTAGCGGCACATCACGTCGAACCCGAGCAGATCCGCGTAGAAGCGCTCCGCGGCGTCCAGTGCCCCGACCTGGAGATGGACGTGTCCGACGCGACCGCCCGCCGGCATGCCCCTCCAGGGGGCTGGGGCGGCGCGCAGGAGCCCGGCATGGTCGAGCCGGTCGTTCCTCATGACGATAGTGCCGTCCTCCGCACGCGGCCACTCGGAACTTGGACGGTCCACGTACACCTCGATGCCGTTCCGTTCAGGGTCGTTGAGGTAGACCGCCTCGCTGACGAGGTGGTCGGCCGCGCCCGAGAGTTGGATATTGCGCTCCGCCGCGTAGGCGAGCCAGGCGCCCAGGTGGCCGCAGCTCGGGAGCAGGAAGGCCGTGTGGAAGAGGCCCGCCTGCTGCGGGCTCCAGGGTTGGGCAGCGGGATCGTGCCGGAGTTCCAGCAGGACGGTGGCCCCGACCCCGAGGCGCACCGTATCGGATTTCCGCGAGATGGTCGCGAGGCCGAGCGTATCGCGATAGAACCGGGCGAGGCCATCGAGGTCTCGCACGACCAGGGCGACGCTACCGACGCGGTATGGCGCGGTGTCCAGCAGTGAAACCGGGACGTTCGGCGAGGTCCCACCCTCTTGCTCAGTCCCGGGCGCACCTCCTGCCAGGCGTTCGCTTTCGTGGGTCATGCTAGTGCTCCGGAGCTATGGAATCGGTCAGCCGCGGTTAGCGGGCGCGGGCTGGATCGTGGCCGCGAGGTCGATGTCGACCCCGACATCGAGACCGACCCACTGGCCCGATGCCCACGGGCCCTGGCCGACACCGAAATCGGTTCGGACGAGGCCGACGTGGCCGGTGGCCCGCGCCTGATCCTTGTCGTGCGTGAGATGGAAGGGCAGCGTGAGCGGCCGGCTTGTGCCCCGGATCGTCAGGGTCCCGACCGCCTCGTAGTCGCCGCGCCCCTTATCGATGAAGCGGGCCGCCTCGAAGCGTGCTTGGTTTGCGCCCTTCACGTCGAACCAGTCCTTCTGCGGAAGCGCCTCATCACGCTGGACGTCGCCCGTCCTAGCGCTGGCGAGGTCGATCAACACGACGGCGTGCCCGGCCTCGGGCTTGGCCGGGTCGAAGTCGATCTTTGCCTGGAAGCGCTCGAAGCTCCCGGTGAATGGCGCCCCGACCTGCACACCGGAGAACTTGATGGTGCTCTTGGCTGGGTCGACCGCCCATTCGGCGGCGGTCGCAGGAACCGCGGCGGCCGACAGGGCGACCGCGAGGCAGAGGAGTCGCGTGTTCATGGGTTCGATTCCAGGGGCCCGGACCGCGCCGAAGGTGCACGGGCCGGGAGCATGCGGCGCAGGACGTCGTCGTGGATGATGAAGTGGTGGCGCAGGACGGCTGCCACGTGAAGGATGAGCAGCGCCGCCAGCAGCCACGCCCCGTAGGCGTGCACCAGCATGAGGAAGCCCTCCGCCGCCGCCGGGTTCGGGACGAACGCGGCAAGGGGAAGGTGCGGCCAGGGCACGAGGCCATAGAGAACAGTCGGGATGTTGAACTGCGACAGCGACACCACGGCCCAGCCGGTCAGGGGCAGCCCGACGAGGAGCAGGTACAGCAGACCGTGCGCCGTCGAGGCCGCCACACGCTCCCGCGCCGGCATCCCGTCCGGGTGCGGCGGTGGCCGGTGGGTCAGGAGCCAGAGGACCCGCAGGACCGTCAGGGCCAGCACCGTGATGCCGACCGACTTGTGCCACTGGTAGAGCTGGAACTGACGTATCGGCGCCAGTCCCGCATGCGTCATAAACAGGCCCATGCCGATCATGGCGAGCACGCCGAGCGCGCTCGCCCAGTGCAGCAGGATAGCCACGGCGGAGTACCGCCGCGCGGACACACCGGTTGCCATGGCCGTCCTCCGAGCCGTCGGTCAGTCCTGACGCTCGAAGGCGCCCGCGATGGTGAGGTGCAGCTCGTCGCCGATCAGCGGCACGTAGGTCTTCACGCCGAACTCCGAGCGCTTGAGCGTGCCGGTGGCCTCGAAGCCGACCGTGTACTTCTTGTTCAGCGGGTTGGCGCCGGCGCCGACCAGGGTGACGTCGAGGGTCACCGGCTTGGTCACCCCGTGGAGCGTCAGGTCACCCGTCACCTTCGCGTGGTCCTTGCCGGCCGGCGCGACCTTGGTCGAGACGAAGGTCATGGTCGGGTACTTCCCGGCGTCGAGCCACTGGTCGCCCTTGAGCTCGTCGGTGAGCTTGGCGCTGGTGGTCGTCACCGAGGCGACCGGGATCTTCACCGACAGCTTCGAGGCGGCGGGGTTCTTCGGGTCGAGGGTGAGGCTGCCCGACACGTCCGAGAAGCCGCCGGCATAGTTCGAGAAGCCCATGTGCGACACCCGCCAGCCGACCTGGGTATGACCGGGGTCGACCGCGTAGGTGCCGGCCTGGATCTGCGCCGGGTCGCGGGTGGCCGGCGACTGAGCCAGGACCGGGGTAGCGACGAGGGTCAGGGCGAGGCCGGGGATGAGGATGGACTTCACGGGTGTCTCCGGGACTGAAACGGGCGACCCGCCCCACCTGGGGGAAGGGCCGCGAGAGCCGAGGACGTTGGAATACCCACGTTGGCGGCCGAGGTTGAGCCTGCTATTCGGAACCACATGGTTGCGAAAACGGAAACCTTCGGTGGCGGATTGGACGACCTGCGCGCCTTCTGCGCGGTGGTCGACCTCGGTACAGTGACGGCGGCCGCGGCGAGCCGGGGCGAGACCAAGGGCAGCCTCAGCCGACGCATCTCGCGGCTGGAGGCCGCGCTCGGCGCCACCCTGGTGGCCCGCCATCCCCGCGCTGTGTCGCCTACCGCGGAGGGCCTGGCCTTCTATGCCAAGGTGCAGGAGAGCCTCGCGCTCCTCGACGAGGCGGCCGAGACCGCGCGTGACGCCCGCACCGTTCCTGCGGGTCACCTCCGGGTGACGACCTCGGTCGATTTCGGCATCGAGCTGATGCCGGGGATCGTCGCGAGCTTCCGCCGGGCCTACCCGCAGATCACAGTCGATATGATCAACACGGACGCGCGGCTCGACCTCGCGGCCAACCGGATCGACCTCGCCCTGCGCCTGGGCGATGCGGAGGAGACCGGCTACAGGGCCGCGCTGATCCTGCGTCTCTGGGTCGGGCTCTACGCGGCGCCGGACTACCTCGCGCGGCGTCCGGCGCCGACGAGCCTTGCGGCCCTGGCGGAGCACGACCTGATCCTCTCGCGCGAACGGCCCGGGGCGCTGGGCATCATGCTCAGCGACGGCCGGGGCCGGACGGAACAGGTCGCGCTCAGCCCCGCCGTCCGGGCGAGCGACTTCGCCGCGGTACTCCGGCTGACGCTGGCCGGGACAGGCATCGGCCATCTGCCGAGCGCCGTGGCGGCCGGCTCCGTCGAGAACGGGGCACTCGTACGGGTGCTCGCACCTTGGGCGACGGCGGGTGGGGCGCTCCGGGCCGTGAGCCTCGCTGGCCGGGAATTACCGGCACGCGTGCGCGTCTTTCGCGAGCACGTTCGCTCCGAGATGATGAAGCGCTTCGCCGTCGAGCCGGACCAGGCCGAAGGCACCTGAGGCGAGCGGTTTCCAACGACGTTCCTCGGCCGTTGAGCAGCGTCGGCTCAGGGTGGAGGCTTTGTGGAACGGCGCGATGACGGCGACGTGTCCTCACAGCCTCGGTCTCTTTCCCTATCCCGCCGCCACGAGGGGTTTGTACCTATCCCGGGCGGCAGGGGCTTGCAGATCAACCCTTGAGCGCTGCCTCGATCACGGATGAGGTCGAGGTGGTCGGCCGACCGATGAGCGCACTGAGTTGGCGGCCGTCATCGAAGAGGGCGCCCTTCTCGGCGCCAGCATCCGAGTCGGCCAGAAGGCCGGCAAAGGCGTTGGGTAGCCCTGCGCCGATCAAGGCGGCCCTGAACTCCGCCTCGGGCAGGTTCTGGTAGGCGACCGGCTTGCCCGAGGCTTGGGATATGAGCTTGGTGAAGTCGGATAGGGTGTAGGCTTCGTCGCCTGCCAATTCGTAGATACGCCCACCCTGGTCGGTCTCGGCGGTCAGCACGATGCTTGCGGCAGCCGCGTAGTCGGCCCGCGCCGCCGAAGCGATCCGTCCCTCGCCCGCGCTGCCGAGGAAGACGCCGTGTGCGAGCGCAGGTGGGATCGAGGCCGCATAGTTCTCGGTGTACCAGCCGTTGCGCAGCAGGACATGGGGCACCCCAGACGCCACGAGCATCGCCTCGGTGGCGCGGTGTTCCTCCGCTAGGGCCAGGGGAGACGTGTCGGCATGGAGAAGGCTGGTGTAGGCGATCAGGCGGACACCGGCAGCCTTGGCGGCGGCGATGACGTTCTGGTGCTGGACCGCGCGTTGACCGACCTCGCTGGAGGAGATCAGCAACAGCCGCTCGATGCCCGCGAAGGCCGTGGCGAGCGTGTCGGGCTTGGCATAGTCGGCTGTGCGGACCTCGACGCCGAGCCCGGCCAGCTTCCTGGCCCCTTCGCTTCCGGCATCGCGGACGCCGGCGACCACCTGTGCGGTGGGCACGGTCCGGAGCAGGTTTTGGATGACGAGGCCACCGAGTTGGCCTGTGGCGCCCGTCACGAACAGACGCATGTGGGATGGGAGCGTCATGTGTCAAAGCCTTGGTGGTTCGGTATCGGTACAAGGTCTATAAGTGAGACCGAGGCCGCCCGAAGGAGGCAGGTTTTGGGGACCTGGTTACGGGGAAGGAACCACCGGTATGAGCGACGTTAGCGGGCTGGCCGGCAAGTTCGACAGCTGGCAGCGCATGAGCTTCGATCCGGCCCGCTGTCCGGTCCGGGACGTGCTCGATCACCTTGGCGACAAATGGACGACCTTGATCGTGATTGCGTGGCCTGCCCCCTGAAAAGTGGTCCTCCCTGAGGTATGGCTTTGAGCCATGTGGAGGATGTCATCATGGGACGGAAGAAGCATACGGCTGAAGAGATTGTTGCCAAGCTGCGGCAAGTCGATGTTTTGGTCTCGCAGGGTCGCAAGGTGGCGGAAGCAATCCGGTCCATCGAGGTGACCGAGGTTACGTATTACCGTTGGCGCTCTGAGTACGGCGGCCTGAAGGGTGACCAGGTCAAGCGGCTAAAGTCCCTGGAGACGGAGAACCAGCGGCTTCGTCGGGCGATCTCCGACCTGACCTTGGAGAAGCTAGGCTTCGGACCCATAAATTTGGCTTGGCAGGAGTGTCTGTTATTCCTTTGTCGGGAAGGAGGACCGAATGGACGAGTTTTGGCTGACGGACGCACAGTTTGCGAAGATTGAGCCGCACTTACCGACAGATACGCGCGGCAAGGAGCGCGTCGATGACCGTCGGGTGATCAGTGGCATCATCCATGTGCTGAAGTCGGGCGGGCGTTGGGCGGATGCACCGCGGGAGGTCTATGGCCCGAAGAAGACGCTCTACAACCGGTTCAGACGCTGGGCGGCCAAGGGCGTCTGGACCCATCTGTTCGAGACCCTGGCCAAGGCTGGCGGTCCACCCTCGCAGGTGCTCATCGATTCCTCGGCCGTGAAGGCGCATCGCTGCGCATCCGGCGGAAAAGGGGGGAGCACAATCAGGCCATCGGCCGCTCGCGCGGCGGGCGCACGACCAAAATCCATGCGCTCACCGACCGGTTCTGCCGCCCGCTCGCCTTCCTGCTGACAGGCGGACAGGTCGCGGACTGCAAGGCAGGAGCCTTGCTCCTCGAGCGTTCGCCCCGGTGCCGTATCCTGCTCGCCGACAAAGGCTACGACAGCGATGCCATCCGCCGGCAGATCGAGGCGACGGGAGCCGCTCCCAACATCCCGCCAAAGTCCAACCGGCGCTGGAAGCCGTGCTTCTCGCCAGTCCTCTACAAAGGCCGCAATGCCATCGAGCGCATGTTCGGCCGCATCAAGGATTTCCGGCGCATCGCCACACGATACGACAGGCTCGCAACTCATTATCTCGCCGCCGTCTGCATCGCTGCAACCGTCAGCTATTGGTTATGAGTCCAGAGCCTAATCCTCAAGGAGGCCGCATCGGGAAACTTCTGAGCCCGGCTCGCCGCCGGGCTTGTGTCGACTACGTCGTTGCCGAGCATGGCGTGTCGGAACGCTTTGCCTGCCGTGTCCTGGGACAGCATCGTTCGACCCAGCGCAAGTGTGCTGTGGTGGTCGAGGACGAGGCCACTCTTACAGCCGCCATCATCGCCCTGGCTCTGCAGTACGGGCGCTACGGCTACCGTCGGATCACGGCTTTGCTCCGGCGTGACGGCTGGACGGTGAACGTGAAGCGGGTCGAACGGATCTGGCGACGAGAGGGGCTCAAGGTCCCGGCTCGGCAACCGAAGCGGTCGCGCCTCTGGCTCAACGACGGTTCCTGCCTGCGACTACGGCCGGAGCATTCCGACCACGTCTGGTCCTACGACTTCGTTGAGCACCGCACGCACAATGGGCGCAAGTACCGAATGCTGAACGTGATCGACGAGTTCACCCGCGAGTGCTTAGCGATCCGGGTCGCTCGTAAGCTGAAGGCACTCGACGTGATCGACGTGCTCTCGGACCTGTTCAGCCTCCGCGGGGTGCCCGGTCACATCCGCTCGGACAATGGGCCGGAGTTCATCGCCAAGGCTGTTCAGGACTGGATCGCGGCGGTTGGATCAGTGACCGCCTACATCGAGCCGGGCAGTCCATGGGAGAACGGGTACTGCGAGAGCTTCAACGCGAAGCTCCGCGACGAACTCCTCAACGGGGAGGTGTTCTACACCCTCAAGGAAGCCAGTGTCGTCATCGAGCAGTGGCGGAAAGACTACAATACTATCCGACCGCACTCGTCGCTCGGCTACCAGCCACCTGCACCGGAGGTCGTTATCTGGCCAACAGAACTAAGTGGCTCAGCGCCGCTCGCTCACCCCGCCATCGTCACGCGACCGACAATGCACTAACTTCGAACTTGGGCCACCGCATGGGGGCAGGCCACATTCCGGATATCTCGAAGCGGATGTTGACGCAGTGTCTGCGGAACCTGGAGCGCGATGGGCTCATCACCCGTCATGTTTTCCCGACCAGTCCCCCGAGCGTCGAATATCGGCTGGCGGATCTGGGGCGCTCGCTGCTAGCCCCCCTGCAAGCGTTGGTCGAATGGGCTGAAGCTAGTCATCAGAGCATTCGCGATGCTCGTCTTCGCTTCGATGCTGTTCCTTCAAATACCTGAGGGCGGACGTTTGGCAGGTCGCGGAGGAGCCGTATTGAGCGGATCCCGCACCATGGTCCGCTTTGATGCATCCGCCGTCCGTAAGCGGATGGGCAGGAAA
>NZ_JADIJP010000041.1:0-27792 GCF_017355285.1 Methylobacterium sp. SD274
TCGCCAGCTTCGTCGGCACGGCGATCGAGTTCTACGATTTCTACGTCTACGCCACGGCCGCCGCCCTGGTGATCGGGCCGATCTTCTTTTCGGCCGACGATCCCTCGGTGCAGACGCTGGCGGCCTTCGCCACCTTCTCCATCGCCTTCATCGCGCGGCCGCTGGGGGCGGCGTTCTTCGGGCATTTCGGCGACAGGGTCGGGCGCAAGGCGACGCTGGTGGCCTCGCTGATGATCATGGGCCTGTCCACCGTGCTCATCGGCTGCCTGCCGACCTATGCCACCGCCGGATGGTGGGCGCCCTTCGCGCTCTGCGTGCTGCGCTTCGGCCAGGGCATCGGCTTCGGCGGCGAATGGGGCGGCGCGGCCCTGCTGGCGGTGGAGAACGCCCCGCCGGGGCGACGCGCCCTCTACGGCATCTTCCCGCAGCTCGGCGCGCCGGTGGGCTTCATCACCGCAAATCTGGGCTTCCTCGGCCTCGCGCTGGCCCTGAGCCCGGCCGATTTCCAGGCCTGGGGCTGGCGCATCCCGTTCCTCGCCTCCGCCGTGCTCGTGGGCGTCGGGCTCTATGTCCGACTGAAGCTCACCGAGACCCCGGTCTTCAAGGCCGCCATGGAGAAGGCCCCGCCCGAGCGCGTGCCGCTCGCCACCATCTTCACGAAATACATCAAGGCGACGCTGCTCGGCACCTTCGCCATGGTGGCCTGCTACGCGGTGTTCTACCTCTCCACCGTCTTCGCGCTCAGCTACGGCGTCTCGAAACTCGGCTTCGACCGGCCGACCTTCCTGCTGTTCGAATGCGTCGCCGTGCTGTTCATGGCCCTCGGCATCCCGCTCTCGGGCTGGGCCGCCGACCGCTACGGCCGCCGCCCCGTCCTCCTCACGGGCCTCGCCTTCACCGCGTCGCTCGGCCTGCTGCTCGGCCCGATGCTCGGAAGCGGGCAGGGCGGCCTGGTGCTCGGCTTCCTGTGTCTGGGCCTCTTCGCCATGGGCTGGCTGTTCGGCCCCATGGGCGCCCTGCTGCCCGAACTCTTCCCCACCCGCGTCCGCTACACCGGCGCCTCGGTGACCTACAACCTCGCCGGCATCCTGGGCGCCTCCGCCGCGCCGTATCTGGCGCAGCGGCTGAGTGAGTGGGGCGGGATCGGTTGGGTTGGGTTGTATCTGGCTGTGGCGGCTGGGGTTAGTTTTGTGGCTGTTGCGCTGATGGAGGAGACTGGTAATTCAGAAAACATAAGCAACATATAACGCCAAATCTAATTATAATAAATTTATAACTTCGACAGTACAATGCATAACTCTGGCATTGGGTTGCTGAAAAACTTAGTACCGAATAGTTGCGCCCTCTCGACTTTAATGTTTGGAATCACGCCCCAAACCTTGCTTATAAGTTGATATATTTTCTCAAAATGTACATGCCTTCTAAAGTTTAGATCGCTTGGCAAAATATGCTGCACATTATCACGGGCGAGTTCCAAAGCTTTATTTCCACTAATCAAAGTAGAATTACCATTGTTTAGCGTGATAAATAGGCTTTCATGCATTTCAAACTCAAAAAAATGCGGGTCCAGCGCGTTGTACCCATTCAATCTCACACTATCCTCGTAAGTTTTTGACAAATGGAAATGTATTCTATCAAGTTTTTCAATTGCATCGCGCGTTTGAGAATATGTAATGGTTTTATTCTTATAAAAACAGAATGGAAGTGGGCCAGAATCACCACCAAAATCCAAGACGTGATTACA
The DNA here is from genome assembly GCF_017355285.1 of Methylobacterium sp. SD274. Lineage (NCBI taxonomy): Bacteria > Pseudomonadati > Pseudomonadota > Alphaproteobacteria > Hyphomicrobiales > Methylobacteriaceae > Methylobacterium > Methylobacterium sp. SD274. Next base: position 1,745 of record NZ_JADIJP010000041.1, read on the forward strand.
TACTCTCATTAAGTCTGTTTTTGAAAACTTTGATTGCTTTACTAGTATTGCTTGTTCGCTTGCCCATTTAGCAATAATATCTTTAGGCACAGTACTAAAAGCAAACTGCCTTGCCGCTTCATCGGTCTCTCCTTCAAAAACTCCAATGTATGGCCCTTCTGCCAACTTAGAATTGTGGGTGAATCCCCCCACACTGACGAAGCTAAACGATTCCTGCGTATAGCTGTCTTCGGGTTCTAGCATCATCAAAGCCGCTCTTCCATAATTACGGCCATTTTCAGATTTCAGCGGGCGAATCGTATCGCTATAGATTGCCTTCGCAACTGATTTATCTTTTGACGAACGCAAAGACAAAAGCTCATCTATAAAGTCCTCGGAGTTTTTCGTATATACATCGGCGTAATGCACAAACTCCTTGCCAGAAATTCTATTTTCAAATTCAATTTCTACATCAACGAATGAAATTTTATTTAGGAGAAAATTTTCTAAGTTCACATCAGAATGCGAACTATCGCGAAATCTTTTCCTAGCAATTAATTCAAATTTGCTTTGATCAAGAAGATCTCGGTTGGATATTCGCAAAGTCACGCGCGTGGAAAAATCACGAGGTAGCTCATTTGGATAAGCATCCCGCAGCAGCGGCCTAGTTGCCAATGAGCGGAACTCAAGCGACTTAGCTTCGCGAGCTCCAGAGTCATATTTTTTACTGCATATTGTTACATGGTCAGTCAGCATAAATAATGAAAAAAAGCCAATGCCAAATTTTCCGATCGGTCGGATCGATTTCACCTCAATTCCCGGAAATTCTTCACTTAAAATGCTCGAATTCCATATAGATTTTCCGAAGTCGACGAGCGGTCCTGTTAAAACACGCTCTGTCATACCGATGCCATTGTCATCAATATGCAGGAAATAGTCCTGTGAAGAATCACCTACATCTTCGACAGTTACATGGATTTTGCCCCATGAAACCGGCCTATCTTCGATAGCTCGCCGAGCTCGGATTGCGTCAACGCTATTTTGTAAAACTTCTTTTATTGGAGCAATCAGGGAATTCCCGTATAGGTTTTTTCCACCCAGTGTTTTTGCTAGGTGAACAGGATCAGAGACTTTGATTTCAGCCTGAACCGGCCTCCACCCTTCTACTTTAACATAACTTTTTAATGAATTTGGATTACCAGCACCAATAACTCGTTGCGCGCGAAATAAATCTACACCCATCTCTTCCAATAATGCGTTAGAATTTTTCAACTCTTTATCGACTTGGTTGATCAGATCATAACATAGCCACCAAGCCTCCGACTCAGAGGCCGAGAACGAAGATCCGGAGTTATAAATCAGCGCCGCGCCATTAAGAGTAGGCTTATTTATCTTGTTCTGTGCAGTCCAATGAATGGCTGAATAACCCGTCGGCTTAATACTCGCCATCATCATGGTTGGCGCTCGTCTACTATCAAAATGCGCTGCGTCCGCGCATCGCAACAAGCAAGCAATCTTTTTCTCGTTTATGGCCCATTCAGAAGGCAAAAACGTACTCGCTCCGAGGCGTTCGGAAAGTTGCTCTGCTACCTTTGCGATGTCCCAATTATGACTATGAGCCACTCGCCCGATTATGGATCCGAGCGAATTCCTTATTTCCACGTCTTCGATGATGTAGACTGGGTCGCTATCTTCCCTAAGCTTCCAGTGAGCGGTTGCCATCTTCTGGGCTTGCTTAGCATGCAAGGCTCGCAGCACTGGAAACTTAATAGAATTCTCAATTTCAATCGAAGGATTTTCAATAAGATCTGCGTTGAGAGTAATACCACTCTGTCTCAGGGCTACCGCGGAAAACGCACTCCATTCCGGAGTACGTTTAAGTTCCGCAAGACCACCGGCGAATGCGGCAGAGGACAGGCCCGCGTCGTGAATAAGCAATGACGCTCCGAAGACAAAAGTCTCCGCCGGATTTAATACGAACTCATCCCCTGCAATAAGGCTCCCTAACTCCCACAGCGCATCAATATGCGTAACGTCATGCACAGTTAGGTTTTTACAATCCGCAGGAACTGTTGAGATCAAATGTGAAACATTATCACGCATTCTCAAAAACGCACCAGATAATCGATTTTTTTTCTCTGTATATATATCTTTATTCTTAGACTGGAACCCATTTTTCCAGAGAACGGTATGTTCGAATTCCACGTCAAATCCCACTTATGGCCAAGCGTCGGATCATCATACAAAAAGATACCATTAGCGCAATCAAAATTTACTTGTAGTACATACTACGCCCGAGAATAGATTGCGCGTAGGCTAATTCACCCCCGCTCAATCGTCAGCCGCTGAACGCCCTTACCCCCCAAAACAGGCCGCTTCGAACTCAAGATCCGTGAATTCACCCCGGTCCAGCCGATCTCACCCGAGATCCGCCCGTACTCGATCTTGGGGCAGCGGTTCATCACCACGGTGAGGCCCACCGCCTCGGCGCGGGCGGCGGCGGCGTCATCGCGGACGCCGAGTTGCATCCAGACGATCTTCGGCAGCACCGGCAAGGCGAGGGCCTCGTCCACGAGGCCGCCGGCCGCGTCGGAGTTCCGAAAAATCTCGACCATGTCGACCGGGCCGGGGAGGTCGGCGAGGCGCGCGACGACGGGCTTGCCCAGCAGCATCTGCCCGGCGATGCCGGGATTGACCGGGATCACGTCGTAGCCCCGCGACAGCAGGTATTTCAGCACGATCCAGCTCGGCCGGGCCGGGTTCGCGGACGCGCCCACGAGGGCGATCGACTTCGTTTCCGTGAGGAGCCGGCGGATCAACGCATCGGGATAGCGGTCGTGGCGCGAGGTGTCGGGGTTGGCAGCGTCGGGCTGGGTCATCGGAACTCTTGAAAACGAAGCCCGAGACTTGTCCGCCATCGCGGCGCATGCTGCAAGGCGCGTCATGACGACTGCCATGAGCCTTTCCGAGACCATCGCCTTTCTGGAGCGGGACTTCCCGCAGATGAACCATGACGGGCCGGCCTTCCACCTCGAATCGGTGGGTCCGCTCTCTGCGCGGATGCGGCTCGACTATCACGAGCGCTTCCTGCGCCCCGGCGGCACCCTCTCCGGCCCGGCCATGATGGCGCTGGCCGATTACGCCCTCTACGCGGCGATCCTCGCCAATATCGGCCCGGTGGGCCTCGCCGTGACAACGAACCTCTCCTTCAACTTCCTGCGGAAACCCGGCCCCACCGGGCTCGTCGCCGAGGCCACGCTCCTCAAGCTCGGCAAGCGCCTCGCCGTGGGGGAGGCGCGCCTCTTCGCCACCGGCTCGGACGACCTCGTCTGCCACGCCACGGGGACGTACTCGATCCCGCCGGAGCGGTGAGCCGGCACCCTTCGCCCTCTGCGGGTCCGGCGTGAGTATCCCCTCGCCCCGCTTGGCTGGGGAGAGGGACGCGACGACCCCGTCGTCGGCGCGTCGAGGCGGCAGCCGACGGTGAGGGGGCGGTTCCGGGGGAGCCTCTTCCGGCGACGCCCCCTCACCCTCGCTCCGCTCATCACAGGCACGACAAGGTGCCTGTGATCCTCTCCCCGCGTGCGGGGAGAGGGGAAGCCGGTGCTGGATATCTCCTGACTACGGAAAATGCGCTTCCTCACGCTTCAGCCGATTTCGCTTATCTGACACCGCTTAGCATCCTCGATCCCGCCCGAGCGGTGACCCGGCACGCCACCCTCCCCTCCGCGGGGGAGGGTGGCTGCGGAGCAGGCGGGAGAGGGGGCGGCCTCTCCGGATGGGGCGCTCCCCTCACCCGACCCACTTCGTGGGCCACCCTCTCCCGCAGAGGGGAGAGGGGGAGCCGGTGCCGAATAGCCCAGGCCCGGACAACCACGCTTCCTCACACTTCAGCCGATCTCGCTCACCGATGGCGACGTGCCCAGTCTCGAACCCGCCGAAGCGCCCGGCCATTCCTACCCACCCACCTCATCCTGAGGCGCCGCAGCGCAGCGGAGGCCTCGAAGGAGGGCTCCAGCTTGCGCATGATGGCTGAAGCCTCCCTTCGAGGCCCGCGGGCGCGGGCGCCTCGGGATGAGGGCGCGGGTGGGAGGGGAGCGGGAAGGATGCGGTATCCTGATACCTCAACCCCGAAATACCTCGTTTCCTTGAGGTTTTTGCCGATTCCCCTCGCCCGAAATGCCTTGACGACTCATCCGCAGACCCGTATTCCAGCCTCCAACGCCGCTGCGTGTCTCACGTGGCGGCGCATCGTTTTGCAAGACATCATACGGAACGCCACGGGATGAAGACCTTTTCTCTGAAGCCCGCCGACGTCGACAAGAAGTGGATCATCGTCGATGCGGAGGGTCTGGTCGTCGGCCGGCTCGCCACCATCATCGCGATGCGCCTGCGTGGAAAGCACAAGCCTTCCTACACGCCCCACGTCGATTGCGGCGACAACGTCATCGTCATCAACGCCGAGAAGGTGAAGTTCACCGGCCGCAAGCGCGAGCAGAAGGTGTACTACCACCACACCGGCTACCCGGGCGGCATCAAGGAGCGGACCGCGAAGTTCATCCTCGACGGCCGGTTCCCCGAGCGCGTGGTCGAGAAGGCCGTTGAGCGCATGCTTCCCCGTGGACCGCTGTTCCGCCAGATCATGGGCAATCTCCGGGTCTACAAGGGCACCGAGCATCCCCACACCGCCCAGCAGCCGCAGGCGCTCGACGTCGGCAGCCTCAACCGCAAGAACGTGAGCGCTTGATCATGGCGACCCTCCAGTCCCTCTCCGACCTGAACCGCGCCAACGTCGAAGATCCCGAGAACGCGGCCCCCGTCCACGTTCAGAAGCTCGACGCCCAGGGCCGCGCCTATGCCACCGGCAAGCGCAAGGACGCGGTCGCCCGCGTCTGGATCAAGCCCGGCAACGGCACCGTGGTGGTCAACGGCCGCACGGTCGAGACCTACTTCGCCCGCCCCGTGCTGCGCATGATCCTGCGCCAGCCGCTCACCATCGCCAACCGCGTCGACCAGTACGACATCACGGTCACGGTGCATGGCGGCGGTCTCTCCGGTCAGGCCGGCGCCGTCCGTCACGGCCTGTCCAAGGCGCTCACCTATTACGAGCCCGAGCTGCGCGCGCCCCTGAAGCGCGAAGGCTTCCTGACCCGCGACAGCCGCGTGGTCGAGCGCAAGAAGTACGGCCGCAAGAAGGCTCGCCGCAGCTTCCAGTTCTCGAAGCGCTGAGCGTTTCGGTTCTCTCAGGTTTTGGAAAGGGCGGCCTCGTGCCGCCCTTTTCGTTTGTCGCGACACAGTCCGAAGGTCACTCGATGCCCAACGTCTTCCGGCGCGTTCACGCCCCCGTCGTCACCGCGGTCACGCTCTGCCTGTCCAAGGCCGGCGGCGAGGTGAAGGGCGAAGTGAAGCTCGCCGACGGACGCCAGTTCAGCACCACCGGCCTGCTCCCCATCGCCCAGGCCTTCGGCATCGCCGTGCATGTGGCCAACGAGGGCGGCATGGAAATCGTGGTCATCGATCCGCAAAGCGTCTGGAAGCCGAGCTGGGGAACGCTCGAGGGTTAGAGGTCCGCGCGAAGACCCGTCGCGTACCGCTCGAAAGGGGGGTCCGATTCCGCTCGGAAGCCGTCGCCATTCCGGTGGAATCGCCCTAGTTTCGGGGCATGATCCAGCTGACGAAACCCTTCTTCGACCCCCGTCCCACCCGCGCTGAACCCGATGACGACCCCCATCTCTGGCTCGAAGAGGTGGAGGGCGCGGAGGCCGTCGCCTGGGTTGAAGCGCGCAACGCCGAGACGCTGGCCCGCTTCACCGACCCTGTCATGGAGCGCGACCGCGAGGCGGTGAAGGCCATTCTCGACCGGCCTGACAAGATCCCCCTCGTGTCACGGCGCGGCCATCTCCTCTACAATATCTGGCGCGATGCCGAGCATCCCCTCGGCCTGTGGCGGCGCACCGACGAAGCCTCCTACCGCGCCGGCAGACCTGCCTGGGAAACCCTCCTCGACATCGACGCCCTGGCAAAAACCGAAGGCGTGGATTGGGTTTGGGGCGGCGCGACGCTCATCCCCGGCACCCATGACCGCGCCCTGCTGAAGCTCAGCCGGGGAGGGGGCGACGCCACCATCCTGCGCGAGTTCGACCTGCCGACGCTCAGCTTCGTCGCCGACGGTTTCACCCTGCCCGAGGCGAAAGGCGGGGCGGATTGGCTCGACCGCGACACGCTGATCCTGTCGAGCGCCCTCGGCGAGGGCATGGCCACTCGCTCCGGCTATTCGCGCACGGTTCGGCTCTGGACACGCGGCCAGGACCCGCTCGCGGCCGCCATCCTGTTCGAGACCGCGCCCGAGAATATGGGTCTCTGGGGCGAGGTCGACCACGCCGCGCCCTCCGAGCGCGTGGTGTTCATGGAGCGCACCGGCTTCTTCGACGGCATCCTGCATATCGGCGACCGAACTGGCCCGACCCACCGCATCGACGCCCCCACCGACGCCGAAATCTCTCTCCACGGCGACCATCTCGTCATCCGAACCCGCTCTGAATGGAGCATCGGCGGCGCGCTCCACGTGCCCGATACGGTCCTCGCCATCGGCCTTCCGGCGTTCCTCGACGGGGATCGCGGCTTCACCGTGTTGTGGACGCCCTCCGACCGCCGGGCGCTGCAGAACGTCTCCTGGGCCGGGCCGCGCCTCATCGTCGATGCCCTCGACGACCTGCGCCCGTCCTACAGCGTGTTCGAACCGGGGGAGGGCGGCTGGAACCGCCTGAGCCTTCCGGGCCTGCCGGAGATCGGCAGCGTATCCGTCTGGCCCTTCGATTCCGAGCCGAGCGAGTCGGACGGGTCGCTCCTCGCGCTGCTTCAGGATCCGCTGACGCCGCCGACGCTGCTGTCGATCCCCGGCGATCTCTCGGCTCCCACCATCCTGCGCACGACGCCATCGGCCTTCGACACGAAAGGCCTGACGGTCACTCGCCACGAGGCCATCTCGGTGGACGGCGAGCGCATCCCCTACGTCCAGGTCGGCCCTGCCGGGGCGAGCGGTGACGCGCCGGTGCATCTGTCAGCCTATGGCGGATTTCAGATCTCGCTGCTCCCCACCTATCAGGCGGTGCTCGGCAAACTCTGGCTGGAGAAGGGCGGCGTCGGCGTCGTCGCCAACATCCGTGGCGGTGGCGAGTTCGGCACTCGGTGGCATCAGGCCGGCCGGCGCGAGGGCAAGGCGCTGGCGCATGACGATTTCGCGGCGGTGGCCGCCGATCTGGTGGCGCGCGGCGTCACGAAACCCCCGCGCATCGCGGCGCAGGGCGGCTCGAATGGCGGCCTCCTCATCGCCAACATGCTGACCCGCTACCCTGAGCGCTTCGGCGCCCTGTTCTGCACGATCCCGCTCATCGACATGCGGCGCTATTCGAAACTCCTGGCGGGCGCGAGTTGGATCGCCGAATACGGCGATCCCGATGTGGAGGCGGATTGGAGTTTCCTCGGCGCCATCTCGGCCTATCACACAGCGGAAGCGGGCAAGCCCTATCCGCCGATCCTCATCGCCACGACGCGACGCGACGACCGCGTCCATCCGGGGCATGCCCGCAAGATGGCGGAGAAGCTACGCCATCTCGGGTACGACCCGGCTTTCTTCGAACCGGCCGCCGGAGGTCACGGCTACGGCAAGGACAATTCCGAGACCGCCGCTTTCCTGGCCCTCGGAATGGGCTTCCTCCGGCAGTCCATCGGCTGGGTTCCGGAGGACAGCTGAAGCGTCTCAGGCGCCGCGCCGGCGCATCCCGTCGCGGATGACGTAGGCGCCACCAGCCGCGGCCATGATGGCGAGCGCGTACCATGTCAGGGCGTAGACGAGGTGGTTGTCGCTGAAGGCCACCACGGTGAGCCCGCCCACGGGATACCCGCCGGGATTGGGCTTCGCATCGGCATCGATGAAGTAGGGTGCGGTCTGACCGAGGCCACGCGAAGCGGCGATGGCCGCCACATCGCGCGAGTACCAGCGATCCGCCGCGGGATCGTTGTGGCGCAGAAAGCCGCCGCCGGGCTCAGAGATGCGCAGCAGGCCGGTGACTCGGGTTTCGCCCATGGTCCGGCAAAGTTCACGCGATGCGGGATCGCGCTTATCCGCCGGGACGAAGCCGCGGTTGACGATGATGGTCGTTCCGTCCGCGCCCACCAGCGGCGTCATTACCCAATATCCGCCGCCGAGTTCCGTCACGGCCTGGACGAGGGTTTCCCGATCGTTCGCGAAGGTCCCGGTGGCGTAGACCCGGCGGTAGGCGTCGGTGCCGGCATCGATCGAGGGCCAATCCGACTGCCGAGGTGCGAGGACCGGAGCGGCATGGATCCGCGCATCGACGCGGGCGATCAGGTCGTGCTTCCACGCGCGGCGCTGGACCTGCCAAGTGCCCAGCGCAAGGAAGGCGGCTACGGCCAGGAGGGACAGAACGCCGACCACCGCGAGGCCAGTGCCCGAGGGCCGGAGGGATCTATCCGTTCTCATCAGAATGCCGAGACGATAAAATAAGGCCACGCCTCGGATACGTGATCCGAGACGTGGCCGTAGGGTACTGGTCTCGCATCGTTCTTCCCGAAAACCGGCGTCCAGTAATTGGGACGGTGCGCTAGTGGTGCTGATGCAAGCTGGTCGGCGTCATCGGCATCATGTTGGTGTTCAGATGATACATCACCCAGACGGAGCCTGTGAGCGTGATCACCACGAGCGTCAGGGTGAAGATAAGCGCCAGGATCGTCCACCCACCCTCGGACTTCGTGTTCATGTGGAGGAAGTAGACCATGTGGACAACGATCTGCACCACACCGAAGCCCATGATGACGAGGCCGGTGAGACGCGGGTTTCCGAGCACATCCCCCATGACCAGCCAGAACGGGATCGCGGTCAGGATCACCGACAGCATGAAGCCGGTGACATACCCTTTGAACGAGCCGTGACCGCTATGGTCGCCGTGGCCCTTCACATCCTCTTCGTGGTCCGCCGCATGGGCGGACTGGCTGGCGGCGCTCATTGCAGCACTCCCATGAGATAGACGAAGGTGAAGACGCCGATCCAGATCACGTCGAGGAAGTGCCAGAACATCGAAAGGCACTGCAGCCGGCGCTGGTTCTCCGGGATAAGGCCCTTCTGTTCGGTCTGGACCATCAGCACGACGAGCCAGACCAAGCCGAGCGTCACGTGCAGGCCGTGGGTGCCCACCAAGGTGAAGAACGACGACAGGAAGGCGCTGCGCTGCGGCCCGGCGCCTTCATGGATGAGGTGTGCGAACTCGTAGAGTTCCAGGCCGATGAAGGCGAGGCCGAACAGGCCGGTCACGCCGAGCCAGAGCTGCATCCGCCGCTGCTCGCCCTTGGCCATCTCCAGCATGGCGAAGCCATAGGTGATGGACGAGAACAGCAACATCGACGTGTTCAACGCCACCAGCGGCAGGTCGAACAGATCCTTGGGAGAAGGACCTGCCGCATAGTTTCGACCGAGAACGGCGTATGTGGCGAACAGGGCCGCGAAGATGAGACAATCGCTCATCAGATAGATCCAGAAGCCCAGCATGGTGCCGCCTTCGGGATGGTGATCCTCCTCCATGTAGAAGGAGGGTGCCTCGCCTTCCTTGGCGAGGGTGGGAGCGTGCGACGCCATGGTTCTCAGACCCGACCTTCGAGCAACCGGGTCCGTTCAGCCTCGGTACCGATCACGGTGTCGGCCGGGATGTGGAAGTCGCGGTTGTAGTTGAACGTATGCCCGATGGCGACGACGGCCATGGCGATGAACGTCAGTGCGGCAAGCCACCAGATGTACCAGATCATGCCGAACGAGAAGCCGATGCTGAGGATGCCGAGGATCATGCCCGTGCCGGTGTTCTTCGGCATGTGGATCGGGCGGAAACCCTGGAGCGGTCGGGCATAGCCACGGCGCTTCATGTCCGACCACGCATCGTGATCGTGAATCACGGGCGTGAAGGCGAAGTTGTAGTCCGGCGGCGGCGAGGAGGTCGACCATTCGAGGGTACGGCCGCCCCACGGATCGCCGGTGTGGTCACGCAATGCTTCGCGTCGCATGAAGCTCACGACGAGCTGGATGATGAAGGAGAGGATGCCGAGTGCGATCAACCCGGCGCCGAAGGCCGCGATGATGAACCAGATCTGCAGCGAAGGATCGTCGAAATGCTGCACGCGGCGCGTCACACCCATCAGGCCTAGGACGTAGAGCGGCATGAAGGCGAAGTAGAAGCCCGTGAGCCAGAACCAGAACGACATCTTCCCCCAGAACGGATCGAGCTTGAAACCGAAGGCCTTGGGGAACCAGTAAGTGATGCCGGCCAGCATACCGAACAGCACGCCGCCGATGATGACGTTGTGGAAGTGGGCGATGAGGAACAGGCTGTTGTGGAGAACGAAGTCGGCCGGGGGCACGGCGAGGAGAACGCCGGTCATGCCACCGATGGTGAAGGTCACCATGAAGCCGATGGCCCAGAGCATCGGCTCCTCGAAACGGATGCGGCCCTTGTACATGGTGAAGAGCCAGTTGAAGAGCTTCGCCCCCGTCGGGATCGAGATGATCATCGTCGTGATGCCGAAGAACGAGTTCACGGAGGCACCCGAGCCCATCGTGAAGAAGTGGTGCAGCCAGACGAGGTAGGACAGGATCGTGATGACCACGGTGGCGTAGACCATCGAGGCGTAGCCGAAGAGCCGCTTGCCGGAGAAGGTCGAGACGATCTCCGAGAACACTCCGAAAGCGGGCAGGATGAGGATGTAGACCTCCGGATGACCCCAGATCCAGATGAGGTTCACGTACATCATCGGGTTGCCGCCGAGGTCGTTCGAGAAGAAGTGCGTGCCCACGTAGCGATCGAGGGAGAGCAGCGCGAGAACGGCCGTGAGGATCGGGAAGGCGGCGACGATAAGGATGTTTGTGCAGAGCGCGGTCCAGGTGAAGATCGGCATCTTCATCATGGTCATGCCAGGCGCGCGCATCTTCACGATGGTGGCGATCAGATTGATGCCAGACAACAGGGTGCCGATGCCGGCGATCTGAAGCCCCCAGATGTAATAATCGACGCCGACGCCGGGACTTCCGGCAGGGCCGGAGAGAGGCGGGTAGGCCAGCCATCCGGTACGGGCGAACTCGCCGACGAACAACGACGCCATGATCGTCGCGGCGCCGCTGACGGTCATCCAGAAGCTGAAATTGTTGAGGAACGGGAATGACACGTCGCGTGCACCGATCTGCAGCGGCACGACGAAGTTCATCAGCCCGGTGACCAGAGGCATCGCCACGAAGAAGATCATGATCACGCCGTGGGCAGTGAAGATCTGGTCATAATGATGCGGCGGCAGGTAGCCCTCGTTGGCGCCGAAGGCGATGGCCTGCTGCGAGCGCATGAGGAGCGCATCGGAGAAGCCGCGCAGCAGCATCACCAGCGCGAGCACCACATACATGATGCCGATCTTCTTGTGGTCGACGGAGGTGAACCAGTCGCGCCACAGCGGACCCCACCAGCGCATGTAGGTGATGAGGCCCAGCAATCCGACGCCACCGATGGCGACGCCGATGAACGTCACGAGCAGGATCGGCTCGTGATACGGAATGGCTTCGAGAGTCAGTCGCCCGAAGACGAGCTTCTGAAGATCGAGATTGGCAAACATGGGATCGCTTCGTTCCCGGTTGTCGTCGAGGGGACGTACCGATCGATTCGGTACTGGTCTCTCATGGGTTCAATTTAATGGTGCCGCCGCTGTGATGCGCCTGTCCCGAAGGCCGCGCGTCATCGCGTCGGCCTAGCGGTTCAGCTGCGCGGGGGCAGGGTCACTTTGCTTCGTCTCGGACCCGGAATGGTCGTGGTGGTGATCATGCCCCTTGTCCGGGTCGACCTCCTGGCTGCGCGTCTTCTTTTCGGTGGCTGGGAACGTCGCTCCTTGGGCCTCCTCGCCGCGGACGGCATGCCGGTCGTCGTAACGAAGCCGCTCCCGGTTGGCGTGGCTCTCTTTGCCGGCGCCGCCCTTGGAGTCGATGCTCATCATTTCGCCCATGCACATCTTACCTTCGACGACGCACATGTTCAGAATGGCGCTGTAGAGCCCCGGCGCGACGCTGGAATAGTAGCCCACCGGCTCGCGCTCGCTCGGCTTCTCCAGGGCGATGTAGGCGTCGCGGTTGAGCTCCTTGCCCTCCGCCTTCACCTTGGCGACCCACTGGTCGAAGCCGCCCTGGTCAAGCCCGTGGAACTTGAAGTTCATCCGCGAGAAGCCTTCGCCGCTATAATTGGCGGAAAAACCTTCGTAGACGCCCGCCTTGTTGATGACGGCGTGCAGCTTCGTCTCCATTCCGGCCATGGCGTAGATCTGTCCCGCCAGCGCCGGAATGAAGAAAGAGTTCATCATCGAGGCCGATGTGATCTTGAAATTGATTGGCACATCCACCGGCGCCGCCAGTTCATTCACCGTGGCGATGCCCTGGTCGGGATAGAAGAACAGCCACTTCCAATCGAGTGCCACGACCTCGACCGTCAACGGCTTCACATCCGCAGAAAGCGGACGGGAAGCGTCGATGCGGCTCAGGGGCCGGTAGGGATCGAGCGTATGTGTGCTGATCCAGGTCAGCGCCCCGAGGGCGATGATGATAACGAGAGGCGCCGACCAGATCAGCACTTCGAGCTGAGTCGAGTGGTGCCAGTCGGGGTCGTACTCGGCCTCGGTGTTCGATTGGCGATAGCGCCAAGCGAAAAAGAGCGTGAAGGCGATCACCGGAAGGATGATCAGCAGCATCAGCCCCGTCGAAGCGACAATGAGGTCACGCTGCCGCGTGGCGATGTCGCCCGCTGGCTGCATGACGACCATGTTGCAGCCCGAGAGAAGGGCCATGAGAGGCAGGAATGCGAGAGCGCGCAAGGATCTGGATGACATCCGACCGGCTGCAGTGAGACGTCCGCGGGCGGAACGTCGGGAGGAAACATTTGGCTTACGAAAAGCGGCGGCTCGTACTGGATCGCTTGCCGCGATGCCGGTTCGATACGGGCTTCTCCTGCGCAGTGCAAAGGCGCCCTGGCAAGTGCGTGCGGCTTTAATCAGCCGGGCGTTGAGAGCATAGCTGATTTCCATTGCGGAAGGCAGTAAGAAGGGAAGCATCACCCGCGGGACATATGCCTGACTGATCCGCGAAACGTGACGTTGCATCGCTTTGCCGCAGTGCAACAAGCCCTCATAATCGGAACACAGGGATGCGCCAAGTGCGGCGTGTCCTTCCCACCCTTCAAGCAGCGAATGGCCGTCCATGAGCCAAGATTACGCGTTGCAGACCCCGCCGCATCTGAGTGCAGGTGCCAGGGCCGGCGCATCCGAACCCGAAGTCGCGCCCGGCGACATTGCCGTCGGTGTCCTCATCGGCCGGACATCGGAATTCTTCGACTTCTTCGTCTTCGGCATCGCCTCGGTGCTGATTTTCCCGAAGGTCTTCTTTCCGTTCGTCCCGCCCCTGGAAGGCACGCTCTACGCGTTCGCCCTCTTCGCTCTCGCCTTCGTGGCACGGCCCATCGGTTCGGTGATCTTCATGGAGATCGACCGACGGCATGGGCGAGGCGTGAAACTGACGATCGCCCTGTTCCTGCTCGGTGGCTCGACGGTGTCGATCGCGTTCCTGCCGACCTATCACAGCATCGGGATGGCCTCGGTCTGGCTGCTCGCCGCTTTCCGTATAGGGCAGGGGCTCGCGCTGGGCGGCGCGTGGGACGGCCTCGCTTCGCTTCTGTCGATCAAAGCCCCCAGTGACCGCAAGGGCTGGTATGCGATGATCCCGCAGCTCGGAGCGCCCATCGGCTTCGGGCTCGCAAGTGCCCTGTTCTCGTTCTTTCTCGCCAACCTGACCATGGACGACTTCCTCGATTGGGGCTGGCGTTACCCGTTCTACGTGGCCTTCGCGGTAAACGTCGTCGCTCTTTTCGCGCGACTTCGCCTCGTTGCAACCGAGGAGTTCACGCAGCTTCTCGAGACGCGCGAACTCGCCCCGACCCCGGTCTGGGAAATGATCCGCGCACAGGGGCGAACTGTCCTTATCGGCGCCTTCGTGCCGCTGGCGAGTTTTGCACTGTTCCATCTCGTCAGCATATTCCCGATCAGCTGGATCACCCTGTTCACAAAGCGCTCGGCCGGGGAGTTCCTGCTCGTACAATTCGTCGGCTCGATCGTCTTCGCTGGCGCGATTGTGATCTCGGGAATCGTCGCGGATCAGGTGGGCCGGCGTCGGCTCGTCGGCATAGCGGCCAGCCTAATCGGCTTGTTCAGCCTCGCCAGCATTCTCGCACCGCTGCTGTTCGGCGATAGCGAGACCGGCCAGACGATCTACGTGCTCGTCGGCTTCGGTCTGCTCGGCTTGTCTTACGGGCAGACATCAGGCTCGGTGACCGAGTATCTCGGCACGCGCTATCGCTATACCGGCGCGGCGCTCACATCTGATCTCGCCTGGCTGATCGGAGCCGGCTTCGCGCCGCTGGTGGCGCTGAGCCTGTCGAGCCGATTCGGCCTTGCTTGGGTGGGAGTTTACCTGCTGTCGGGTGCGGTCGCGACCTTGGGCGCGCTCGCCATCAACCGGAAGGTTGCCGCGATCTGACAATTACGGACGTGGTACAATGAGAAAAAGGCCCGCATGCACTGCATGCGGGCCTTTTTCATATCCGCTTCGGGTCGAGCCTTATCGGATTGCAGGGCAGAATTCGCTGGATGGCCCCAGAGCGAGATCCCCCTGACGAGGAGTGTTCAGGGCAAACGCTCCGGTATCGTCGCGCGGAAAGAAGCTCGGGCCGAGTTCGCGTTCGAAGAACCCATTCCCGACCTCGTAGAAGCAGCGATCCATGACCGCCGTCACGGGAAAGCTGCGCTGAACAACGGGTTGTCCGAAGGGGGCGCCTCGGCGCGGGACGTCGCAATAGCCGGTCACGTCTACCGGAGCCGACCCATCGAGCCTGATTGTCCTCGACGTGCCGGGGCGAACCGTCACTGCTCCACCATCCCCTTGGCCCACTACGAGCGTCAATGTCGACCGGTTGGCAACTTTGCGTAGGCAGGACGCCTCGGCTTCGCTGAACCCTGTCACGAGAACCACGAGGGTCGCGAAGCCGGCCGCGAGCGACGTCAGGCGGATGGGCATGTGAAGACCTCTCAAAGGTTGGGATTGCGGAGAACGTGACATCAAAACCGGATTGGCGGTATCAGCGGTTAATTCCACCAGGACCGCCGGATGTTCCACCGGTACCCGGCAGGGCGCCGGTCCCAGGGGGGCCACCGACGCCGGTTCCGACGCCCGCACTGGAGGACGGCCCCGATGCCGCACCCGCACCACCGACCGGAGGCTTTCCAACCGGAGACCCGGGAGAAACGGAGTTTGTCGATGGCATGCCAGAGGCGCTCCCTGAGGGTGTGTCAGCTTCACCACTCTGCGATGGAGCCGTGCCGATGCCGGCCGGAGCCGGAATGCTCTGAGCAAGTACGGTCCCCGTCAGCAATAGGACGAGACAAGGTGCGAGCACGACGGGTCTGGCGATCATCGAAACGGGTCCTGGAAGAACAGAGATATAGGGCAGAACTCGGCGTAGCTCGCTTCCGTTCAACCACGATGCCAAGGAAGCGTGGGATCTGCCAATCCTCCCACGGTCAGGAGGCATGAAGCGCCTTCTGCAACTCGTCCTTCGACATACTCGAGCGACCGCGGATATTTTCCGATCGGGCCTTCTCCATCAGTTGGGCCTTGGTAGGCCCATCCGAGGCCTTGCGGGACTTGGATCCACCTTTCCGGGCGGAGGCCGCTTTCTCGGCTACGTCCTTCGGCTGACTGGAAAACTGCTTCCCGTTTTTCGTGTCAGCACGCTTCTTTCGGGTCGAGCGGTCGTACTCCTCCTTTGACAAGGAGGAACGTGCTTTCTTTGGAAGATACCGTTCGCCCGTCTCGCCGCTCGGCTCGCCGGATTTCGTATCCCATTCCTCATTGGACCATTGCGTAAGGCTGTTGTCCTTGGACTTCCGTCCCTTGTAACCGCCTCCGGCCTCTTTATAGGCCTTCGTCGCCGCTTGAGCTTTGCGGGCGGACCATTGGCCGGGTTTGCCTCCTTTATCCGAGGAGGTGACCTCGGACTTGATTTTATCCCACAGCTTAGGATCGGACTTCTCTGCGCTGGCGGCCATCGTTCAAGCCTTTGCTTGTTTCCATGCGATCAACATGCGCCGGAAGGGCCAGTTCCCGGGGTGTGACGTGTCATCAATCCGTGTGAAAGCACGACGATACAGGTGCTTCGACCGCGAAGGCTCCGGTACCGCAACATTGACTTGAGAAGCCAGAGCCTTCACCTCGCGAGCGCGCAGGGCGGTTATCCCACGGCGAGAGAAACGGAACCTTTCAAATGAGCGAAAGCGGATTGGCGAAGCCCACGGTGTTCATCGATGGGGAGGCCGGCACCACCGGGCTCGGCATTCGCGAACGCCTGGAGCGCGAGGGCCGCGTCTCCCTGAAAAGTATCCCTCATGAGAGCCGCAAAGACATCGCGGTCAAACGGGCGCTGTTGGCTGACGTAGATCTCGTCGTCCTCTGCCTGCCCGACGACGCTGCTAAGGAAACGGTGGCTTTGGCCGATGCTCTTCCGGCTGGCGGTCCCCGCATTCTCGATGCGAGCACCGCCCACCGCGTCAGCCCCGGTTGGGCTTACGGCTTCGCTGAGTTGAACGCCGGCCAAGCACAGGTGATCCGCGAGTCGCGGCACGTCGCCAATCCCGGCTGCTATCCCACCGGGGCGATCGCGTTGGTACGGCCCCTTGTCGACGCTGGATTGCTGCCGTCGGACACGCCGATCAGCGTCAATGCGGTAAGCGGCTACAGCGGTGGCGGCAAGAGCATGATCGAAGCCTATGAGGCCGGCGACGCATCGGCGTTTCAGCTCTACGGCCTCGGCTTTGCACACAAGCACCTGCCGGAGCTTCAAACCTATGGCGGCTTGACCCGTAGGCCAATCTTCATCCCATCCGTGGGAAACTTCCGCCAGGGCATGTTGGTCAGCATTCCGCTTCACCTCGATACTCTGCCGGGGCGTCCGGATGCGGCAGCACTGGAAGCGGCTCTCGCAGCCCATTACGCCGGCAACACCTTGGTGACGGTGATACAGACCAGCCCGAACGACAAGCCGGATGCCGAGGGCCTGAACGATACTGATCGTCTCGAACTAAGGGTCTATGGAACACCGGACCATTCCCAGGCGCTGCTCGTTGCCCGGCTCGACAACCTTGGTAAAGGCGCCTCCGGTGCCGCTGTTCAGAATATTGGCCTCATGCTCGGGCTGGATTAAACGAACGACGCGGACAGGACTCACTACACTATCCGGGCCTGTCCATATTATGGGGCGTGGCTCGGGTATCGCCGGATCGGTCGACTGACGGAAATTGGAACTTGGCGCCGAGACTTCACGCGGCGTCATTCGAACAATGCGTATATAATATTTCTGGCAGCGCATTTCCCATGCGAGAGCGCATCGCCATAGGCTGGCTCGGCCGCGGAGTTGCGACAGCCATACGTCGATTCTCGGACATCGAAGCCACCAACGAGTCCAACTTCATCCTCCTTCCTCTCCGACCCGACAAAGACTATCCCCACGCGCATTAGTTGTATTTTGTTCGTCCCGTTGACGGGACATCCATATTCAGCAAAATTACGGCGGATATTTCAGACCGACCTTCACGACTCATCTTAAAAAGAGACCGCTTGAGAATCTGCCCCTCATCGTGCCGCTGATGTTCGAAGCAATACGGCGCATATTTTTTGCATGAAGGTGCGGTTTTGACTGAAGTTACAGGGAACAGATTTCCGTTGAACAGGTTAGCCACCGTCGCCTGCCAACACGGCGATGAGGTAAGTTTCTTGTCGCTCAATGAAAGTCGAAAAACTCACCGTATGCCCCGTCGAAGTCGATGCTTGTTTCTAAGAAGCTTTTCCTGATGCGAGAGGAAGGTACAATTCCACGAGCACCTTGAAGATGTCAGACGAGGAGGCCAAAGATCCGCCGCTACCGCTGCCGAACTCCTACCTCGAAACGTCATGAGAGGGGAGGTATACGATTGCAAACTCTTAATTTCTACGATTTGCCGGCCTTCCACACCAGAAGTCGCGACATCTGCTATTCGGCGAAGGTGGAAAATCACCTTCTACTCCAACATCGGGATCACGGCATGACATCTGGACAAATAGCCCCACCGACAAGGCTGAATGATGGATCTTCCCGATGCGTGGCAGTGCGCCGTGCAGTTGGATTCGGCTGCAGCAACGACCTTTGAGCTTATGCGAAGTGGCGGGAGCGGACTTACCCCCGGATGGAACTTCGAGGTTGGCCCAGGTGGATTTGCCAGTCGTGATTGTTTTGACCGGCAGACAATCCCACCCACGAAGTTTTCCCCTGCGACCTTTGTCGGGTCTGGTGATGAGCGAGCCGCCGCGAGGCGTTGATGCGCTGAAATGATGGATAAACTCTGCTTGGTGCCACGCCCAAACGTATGGGGATCGCATGATATGGCTCTCGCAGACGGCGAAAACCCGATACACACGAGCGAATGATCCTTAAAACACCGAATTTCCTGCAATAACATCTTGCGATAGGTGAAAACAGAGCTTAGTCTCGTGTACAGTTTCAACAAATTGAATCGATGGTACGAATATCATGAGTGAATCAGACACTGAATCGGCTCGTCTTATCACCTTAGCGGCTGATATCGTTTCCGCTTACGTCAGCAACAATCACGTTCAAAGCGCGGAACTGCCTAAGCTTTTAAGCGATGTGCACGAAGCCATTCGCACTGTGAGCACGAGCAATGCACCGGCGGTGGACACTGGGCCGCCCAAGGCGACGCCGCAGGAGATCCGCCGCTCCGTGACCCCGGATTACTTGGTCAGCTTCGAAGACGGCAAGCAGTACAAGACGCTTCGCCGTCACCTCACGCTACGGGGACTGACCCCTGAGCAATACCGGGCAAAATGGGGTCTGCAGCCCGACTATCCGATGACGTCCGCCGCTTATTCCGAACAACGGTCCGAGCTAGCTCGTGCACTCGGTCTCGGCCAGCAGCGTCGTAAGACTGTGACCAAGTCAGCTCCAGAAGAGGTTGTGAGCGAGCCGGTGGAAGAAGCTGTCGCTCCCGCGCCGGAAAAGAAGCGTCGCGGCCCGCGCAAGAAGCAGGCGGCCTGAGTCTTTTCCAAAGACCCGACCTAGTATCATCCGGGTCATCCGACAAAGCCTACTTCCGGCATGCGCCGCGAAGTAGGCTTTGCCGCGGAAAATGCTGAAATTTGCAGGAAGGTACGGTTTTTATAGGAGCTTTAGGCGAGCCGTGGATTGACGAGGATTGGACTTTATAATTGTTGTCTCAACCGTCGATCACCCTTGGTCGGACATGCCGCAAACACAGGATCTGCGGTAGAGGAAGCCATGAAAATCCTGCTGCCTTGGGGCGCAGGCCCGTACGGTGCTCTCCACACTTGATCAGCCAAGGCAATCGGCGAGGGGTAATGACAGCCCTCCAGGGCGGTGTTAGGAAAAGCGCGGCGTCCCGACTCCGTAGCTCAGCTGGATAGAGCAGCCGCCTTCTAAGCGGCAGTTGACAGAGCAGCCGCTGCCCATCCTACAGAGTGCAGAGCAGCTGGCGTGACCTGACGCCGGACCCCGCGTAGCACGCCAGTGGCAATGGATTTCCCCGCAGCTTCCCTCGAACGAATCGCCAAGGGGGGGGGTACCATCATCGGTGACTGTCGAGTGGTTCGATCCCTGTGCCTGGTTGGCGCTCGATGGCACACACGCCCGGGTCTGCCGGGTTCACAAGGGCAAAAGAACTCGGGTCGCTCCCGGGCCCTTTCGCTTTGGGCCGCCCCGAACATGTAAAACGATTCCACAAGCGCGATCCGGGAATCGTTTTACATGTTGGCTGGTCCGGGCTTCAGGCGGCCTTGAACGAATCGCTGGCAGGGGGCAACCTTTCCCCCTGGCTGGGGGCGACGGCCACTGCTTGGCCGCTCCGACAGCCGCCGCCCCAAGGGTTCGTCATCGGTGCAAGGGCTCGGGGAAAACTAGGCCCTTTCGCTTTCAGGCCGCGTCGATCTGCTGCCCCACGATGTCGAGGACCTTATCGATACGGCGGACCTCGGCCTCGTCGCCGGCATTGAGGGCCTCCACCCACCTCATCCCGAGCATGCGGCTCTGTTCCATGATCCCGGCGATGTGAGTGGCCTGCGCGACCACCTTCCTGGCTTCGGCGTCATCGATCCAATCGTACACCGTGGTGTTGAGCCACCGGCCATCCGTGCTTTCCTCGCCCTCAACAGAGGCGCGGACCGCGAGCTTGCACCAGCGACCGTCGCGGCCCTGGAGGGGAGGGAAGGCATACTCCTTCAGGAGGGGGTACCAGTAGGCCCGAGGCCTAGCGTGACTGGGTGCCCGCAGAAAACGAAGGCGAGGGTGTCGTCCATCCCGGCTGAGCAGAGGGCGGCCCCAAGCGCCACCTGGGTGTCGGCGGCCATGGCCTTGATCCGCTCCACTCGAAACCCGAGGTGGCCCGCCACCTTGGAGGCGGAGGCGCAGATCGTGTCCCCGGCGCCGTACTCAATGACCGCGATGACGACGTCCGGGCAGGCGCGGTGGCTCTTGCTGGTCTCGGGCTTGAGCCAGGAATCGACGGACATCTCGGAGTCCCGGGGGATGCAGGCGACGTCGCCCTTCGTGAGGGGGGGACGCTCCATAAGGGAGACGAGGCGGTCGGATTTGGACATGGTGTTGGCTCGAGGGTTCGAGGGATCAGGCGAAGCGGGCATGGATGGCGGCCACCTCGGGCTCGTTCCACTTGCTGACCTCGACCAGCGCGCCCTCGCGAACGACCCAGAAAACATTGGTGTGGTCCTGGAACACCACACCCTCGATAAGGCGGAAGTCGAAGCGAATGTACGGGCCGTTGTCGTAGACCAAGGTGCCCTTCAGAAACTCGCGGGCGAGGCCGAACTTCGCGTCCCGGCCGATGATCTTGCCGAGCTAGGTTGGGTGGCGGAGGTTGCCGGGCTGGAGAAGGAACTTGGCCATGGCAGGCTTGGCGGGGGCGGCGAGCCACGGCCCACGTCTAGCGAAGGGAGACACCAACGAACTGGCGGTCACACTCGACGGTTAAATCGAGAATGAAGGCAGCGTTCCGGGCGATGAACCAGCCGGTGCGAAAAGGGCGGATTTGTTGATTGCTGCGGTCATGGGGCTCCCCTTTCTGAGGAGAGCTATATGGTACAACGCACCTAGTCGATTGAAGGACTGGACGGCCTGGGTCCAACGGTCACGATCCGGAAACTTGGACCCAGATATGATTGGGCATGCCTCGCCGACTCACGTTTCCCCGCGCCGCCTACCACTTCCCTGACCGGCATTGGACTCGGTCCGAATTCTGGTCGACTCGCTTCGAGAACGACGTCCCGCGCCTGACGCTCAGCGCCCTCTGGCAAATTGCGCCGCTCGATGATGAAGTCCGGGCGTTTGTGCAGACGTGCGACAGGTTCATCGCGTGGGAGATCAGACACACTAGGGAGGGCGATATCATTGCCCTTTTCTGGTGCCCCGTCGGTTGGCAACGTGAGGAGACCTACACTGCGCTTCGGGGGGAGGGCGGTCGGCTGCCAGTTCAATTCACGCCTTACGACCACCAGGTATGCGTAACGGCCGAGCGTGTTTGGACGTGTGGCGGCGGCGACCGAACGCACGAGTCGATCGGCATGCTCGTTCACGCCCTCGACAACACCTGGTGGGGCGGCGAACCCGGGTTCGATTTCTATCGTCGCCCATTCCCGGACGAGGTCGTCTTGTCGCATGAGGACGCCGAGGCGTTGAGGGGGCTGGGAGCCTAGCGCCGCTCCCGCCCGAAGAGGGCGTCACGGCCCTCTTGTGCCGCGACCGCTCGCTGCGCGATCTCCTCGGCCATCTCTAGACGGTACTTGGCGACCCACGTTTCATGGGCCGCCATCTGCCGGGCGTCATGCCGGCATACAGCCGTGCGAATTCGCGGATCTCGTTTCCGGTGGGCATCTGGTCCGTGCCCCTGTCGGAGTGTCTAAAGACATGGGCCAAGACCCGGGGGAGCCGCGACGCCGCGGCGGGATCCTTGAATGTGTCTAGGTCGACGTTCGACGGCTGGTGCGACGGCCGCGGCGCTTCCCAGGAGGCCATGGTTCGCAGGCTCATGACGCTCATAGACACTACTAGCCGTTGACGACGCGCAAACCTTGAAGAGTAGAAATTGTCAGTATAGATAGGACAATACCAGAAGCGGCTTGCCCACAAGCCGTCCGGTACAGCAGGGAACCTCACATGCTCATTATCGACCGAATGGTGGCGATGGTCCGCTCCGGCCCAAGCCCCTCACCGGAGGAACGCGCTGCGGCCGCCGCCCGGTATCAGGCGGAGGAGCATGCCAGGCAGGTCCGGCAGGCAGAAGAGCGCGAGGCGTTCCTCACGGCCGCACCCCGGTATGTCCTCCCCGACGGCTCCGCGTGGCGTTCGGCCCAGATGCTCGGACGCCTGAGCAACGGCGGTGAGCGCGACCGCGGCCGCCTGTACCACATCGTCTCCGAGGACGGCTGCGGCCCGATGGGCGGGGCCGGGAGCGCCCTGTGCGGGGCCACGCCGGGCCGGCGCTCGGTCGGTTGGGGCGACGTCGAAGGCACCCCTGCGACCTGCCCGCGTTGCCTGAAGCGGGTGGCGTCATGAGGTCGACCACCATCATCATCAGGGGGTACACGTGGGGGCAACGCCACTGCATGTGGCCCGTCGCGAATGACCACCCCGGCCAGTTCTGCGTCGACGTAGTCTACCTCGCCGGCCCCACCCAGGACCTCCTCCCTTGCGCGTAACGCTCTACCCCGTCCCGGCTGGGACCCCCGCCGTCGGGCACGCCGTCGGGTACGTCTCGGGCTCCCCGATCTCCAACCTCGCCGGGTCCCCACCCCCGGCGGGACCATTGCTGTCCTACGAAAGCCGTCAGGCCCTGATCGATGGCCAGCCGGTGGATCATGCCGAGATCGCGGAGGCCCTCCACTTGGAGATTGAACGCGTTGCCAAGCGCGTCTTCGGTCCCGATTTCGTAGGCCCCCTGAGCCTGGCCTCGGGCCTTAACGTCAGGTCCCTGGCACGCGGCCGCTTGATTTCCCACGGCCTCCCGGCGCCCCTACTCGACATGCTCGGCCGGGCGGCCGCGACCCCACACCCCCGGGCTACCGGGTATATGCTCCAGGCGGTCGCGTACCTCTGGGACGAGCACGTCAACTCTCATGGTATGGGCGAGCCTGGGCAGGGGCCAGGGCCGCTCTCCGCCCAGGGTCGCGAGGCCCTCGGACAGCGCTGTGAGGAGATCCTCGACCGTGCGCTCGGAATGGTCGCCGCCATGCAGGGGGAGGCGGCCGCGGCCCGGGCCCGGACTGCCGTGCTTAAGGCAACGCTCCGTTAACGATTCGTGTGTATGGCTGGCGCCTTGAAGCTCCGTCTCTGACGGCGCGTCTGGAGGCTCCAGTCATGACGAAGAACACCCCCCGGGGTGCGCGCCCCCGTGCGCCTGCCAGCGATCCGTTCGCCCCCCATCATCCCCCGTCTGTAGACCTTCTCGACCAGGGCCTCGATTTCCTGGACTGCGATCCGATGGCGGACGCCATCCATTGGTCGACTGGCATCCTGCTCGACCTGCCGGACCAGCCTCTCCCTGTGCGTGCCGCGCTTGAGAAGCTGTCGTCCTGCCGGGTGTCGCTCTCGTCGCTCTCGCATACGGAGAGCGTGTGTGAGGAGCTCTCGGAGGACCTCAAGCTGGGTCAGGACCACCGCGACACGTACGGCGATTGGGCGACCCGGTGCGTCTACTACCAGGCGTTCCTAGGCGACCATGTCTGCGCATTGCGGTGTGCCGTCCGCGTCTGGCAGATCGCCATGGCCGGCGGGCATAGCGAGCTCAGTCTCTCGAACTTGATCACGACGCACGCGGAGATGATGACCATCGCGGCTTGCTGCGATGAGGGGGAATGGCGGCCAAAGACGGAGCCGCGCTCGGTCCGCCGACAGCGCGATGGGCGCAGCGCGCTGGAAATTATCGTACGTTCTGTGCCGCCGCTTGAATGGCCATACAACGCCAAGCGGGGGCCGGTCCGGGACGACACCGGCTTCGACCCCCGCGACGCCGACGAGGACGATCTGCCCGAGCCGGGTGAGGCGGGGCACCTCGTCCTGCGGTCGACGTCACACCTGAACACGTCCGCACAGAAGGAGTGGAAGTCCGTCACCGGCACCCTGCTGCCGCTCACCCCGGTGCCCGATCTCGCGGAGGCCTCGACCACGCTGTCACGCGAGTTCCCGCATCTCCGGGGCGAGATCGACGGCATCCTGCGCACGCAAGTCGGAAGGCCGTACGCCCGCCTGCCGTTCACGATTCTGGTCGGCGAGCCAGGCGCCGGAAAGACCAGGGCGGCCCGGCGGCTATGCGAAGTCCTGGGCCTGCCGGTCACGGTCTACAGCGCGGCAGGGTCGGCAGACGGGACCATCATCGGGACGTCACGGCAGTGGAACTCGTCTCGTGCGTGCGTCCCCCTGCAGGCTATCCAGCAAGCCCTACGGGCGACGGTCGCCGTCATCGTGGACGAGGTCGACAAGGCGGGGTCCCGCTCGGACAACGGCCGCATCGTCGACGGGCTGCTCACGCTCATCGAGCCGGAGAACGCGTCGCGGTACCACGACCCGTCGCTTGAATGCGCCGTGGACATCTCGCCGGTCTCCTGGATTGCGACGGCAAATTCCCTGTCCGGCATCCCGCAGGCGCTGCTCGACCGCGCTCGGACCGTCCACATGCCGAGCCCCACCAAGGCGGACCTCCCGGCCCTGGCCCGCTCTATCGCGGCGGACGTCCGGGCGGAGCGGGGCGTCGACCTGGCATGGATGCCGGACCTCGACGGCGACGAGATCGAGCTCGCCGCGAGGGCATGGACGAAGCCATCGCTCCGGCAGCTACGAAGGATAGTCGAAACAATTCTTGCCGGGCGCGATGCGCTCGCCACAATGAATTGACGGAGGGGAAGGTGATCGAAAATCCCCGCCTCATCGCCCTGTTCGGCCTAAGCCTCTCAGTGATCCACCTGGCCCACGACCGCCTCATCACGGATGAGGACCTGCAGGCCATCACCACCCTCATCCAGTCCCTCATCGACAGCGCGAAGGAGGACCACGATGCAGCGTGACACACTCCCCGCGATCCGCGAGCGCGTCCGCTTCGCTTGGTCCATCGAGCGATCCTGTGGCCTGTTCGCGGTAGCCGCCGGGATCCGGATCGACCGCATCATCGAGGCGGAGGCGGCGGGCCGGATCGCGACGCACGACGCGATCCGGATGGCCACGGAGGCCGAGGCGGCCGCCCTTTGCTTCACCCCTCTCGCCCTCCGGTGACGGACGTCTACCGAAATCTGACCCGCCGCTGCTGGTCGATCCGGGAACGCGGCCGCGTCGTCGGGCACCTCCATTCCCTGACCCTGGCCGACACCGTCATGGTGGTCCGGCCAGGGTCTCGGGCCAGGGTTTTACGGACCGGCAATCGCGAGGTCCACGCCTGGGTCATGGGCACAATCGTCCCACACGCCGGCGTCCCCACGGGGGCCGCGAGGCTCCACTACCGGCCGTTCCTGGCCGGCCATTTCACGGACGAATGCGGCCGGCCCGTCGTGGCGGCCGCATTGGTTTTCTTCGGCGGGGACGGCAGGGCATGGCACAGCGAAACAGGTACCCCGGCACCAGGATCGACCTGACGGGGCTCCCCGACCGCCCCCTGTTCCACGACTGGATCGTCGAGCCGGACGACCGGTCCGCGGATGGGGCGGTGCTCACCGGGACGGTCTACGGGCACCCAAAGTTTCCTGATGGGACGGTCGTGACGACGAGCACGGTCCAGGCTTTCGATGCGGCCGCGGGATGGGCGTACTGCTACTCGACGGGTCTCGTGCGGCTGGGCCGGTGCCGAGACCCCGAGGCCTGCGAAACCGTGGA
>NZ_JADIJP010000042.1:0-24537 GCF_017355285.1 Methylobacterium sp. SD274
AGGCCGCGACGGACTGGGTCCGGCTGATGCTGGAATTCGAGAACGACCGCCTTCTCGAAAGCTCGGGCAAGCAAGCGAGCCGTGGGTCGCACGACCCGCTCGTGCGGACGTGAGGCAGATCACCATGTCGACCTTTCGCGTCCTCGCCTGTCTTGGCGCCCTCGGCCTGATCCTGCAGACGCCGGCCGGCCAAGCCCAGAGCTTCCTCGGATCGGGGCCGACCGAGCGCTTCTCGGTGCCGCCCGTGGGCGATGCCATGCGCCGCCCGGACGCCCCGCCGTCCGCAACCCGCCCCGCCGCGCCCCCCGAGGAGGCCCAGCGCGAGCCTGTCGGCCGGATCGCCCCGGCGCGGCGCCTCGCGGCCACCACCGACGGGTTCCGGATGGAGGGGGAGGAGGCGACACTGCGCTTCCCGGTCTATCTGACGGAAGCACAGACGCGGGGCCGCCCGCGCCTGCGCATCTCCTACCTCTCGGCCATCTCGGTCGCGCCCGAAGCCTCCGAACTGACCGTGAGCGTCAACGGAGCGGTGGTCGGACGCACCAATATCCAGGCGCCGGGCGCGGTGAAGGTGGTGGAATTCGAGATTCCGGAGGGAAGCCTCAAGCTCGGCTACAACGCCGTCTCCCTGCAGGCGAGCCAGCGCCACCGGGTCGATTGCTCGCTCAACGCCACCTACGAACTCTGGACGCAGATCGATCCGTCGCGCTCCGGGCTCGTGGTCGCGCCGGTCGCTGCCGCCAGCCTCGAACTCAAGGATCTTCCCGCCCTCGAGCCCGACCATAGCGGCGCCCTGCCGGTGCGGGTGGTCGCCAACGACAAGCCGAACCTGCCCCGGCTCGAGCGTATGATCCACGCGGTGGAGGCGGTGGGCCTGATCGGTCGCATC
This sequence comes from Methylobacterium sp. SD274, assembly GCF_017355285.1. NCBI lineage: Bacteria > Pseudomonadati > Pseudomonadota > Alphaproteobacteria > Hyphomicrobiales > Methylobacteriaceae > Methylobacterium > Methylobacterium sp. SD274. The sequence goes on from NZ_JADIJP010000042.1 coordinate 890, forward strand.
GCCCGGCCGGTGGTGGAGTTCGGCCCGCCCATGTCGGGCCGGTCGGGTCTCAACCTCATCGTCGGGACGGCGGCGGAATTGCGGGAGATGCCCGATCTCGAATCGATCGGCGCCACCGGCGGGCCGAGGCTGGTGGTCCTGCCGCCGCGCCCGGACCGGGTACCGACCCTGGTTGTCACGGGCACCAGCTATGCCGAGATCGAGGAAGCCATCGCCGCCCTGGCGCGGGGAGGAGAGGTCTACGGCACTCCCGCCGGCCTGAAGGCGGCGTCCCTCGCACGCGGCACCATCCTGGACGGTGACGAGACGGTCTCGCTGCAGAGCCTCGGCGTCTCGACCCGCGAATTCTCGGGGCGGCTGCTGCGCACCGCCTTCGACGTCTACCTGCCGGCGGATTTCCTGCCTGCGGACTACGGTAAGGTCATGCTGAACCTGGCGGGCGCCTACGCGTCCGGCCTGACCTCGGACGCCCGCATCCTCGTGGATCTCAACGGCAGCAATGCCGCCAGCGTGCCGCTGGCCCAGACCCGCGGCGAGGTGTTCGAGAACAACACGATCCCGCTGCCCCTGGCGAAATGGCGTCCGGGCCTCAACCGCGTCGCGATCATGGCCCAGGTTCCCGCCCCGGCGGACGAGACCTGCGGCCTCAACGCCACGGACTCGAAGCGGGAGCGCTTCCTCATCCTCGACCGCGCGAGCCTGTCGATTCCCACCCTGGCGCACGCGGCCAGGATTCCCGATCTCGCCGCGACGACGAGCGGGGCCCTGGCCTTCGTCAAGTCCGAACGCCGTCCGCGTCTGGTCCTGCCCACCCTCGACAAGGACACGGTGGCGGCCGCCGCGACCCTCGCCGCCAGACTGGCGGGCGCCGCCGGGCGGATGATCGATTTCGAGCTCGCCGGCGACATGCAGAGCGGCTCTCCCGGGCCGACCCTCGTCGTCGCTCCGGTGCGGTCCCTGTCTCCCTCGACGCTGTCGGGGCTGGGCCTCGACCCGGACCAGATCAGGACGATCTGGCAGGCGCGCGCGGAAACGGCGCGGGCGCCCGGCCAGTCCGGCTCGGTGCCGGCTCCGACCCTGGACCGGCTTCGCCGCAACCTGCCGCCGCGCTGCAGCCTGCCCGAACTGACCTTGCGCGCGCCGGCCCCCAGCCCGACCATTGCCTCCGCCGCGCCCGCCGAGGCGCGACGTTCGCCCCAGGCCAGGCTGTCGGACGGTGATCTCGTCACGAAATGGGACGAGACCCTTCGTGCGCGCCATCCCGTCCTCGAAGCTGCGGACGGCGTCGTCGAGCGGGGGAGGGCCTTGCTCAACTCCGTCGTGGGTGACCCCCGCGCCTTGTTCAGCGCGGCGCCGTCGACGCCCGCCACGGTCGCCGTTCCCCCCGGCGCCAGCCTGATCATGGCCCAGGGCTTTCCGACGGCGGCGGCGGCGCAGAACGGCTTCGACGGGTCGGTGACCGTGATCACCGCCCCCAATGCCTTGCTGCTCAAGGCTTCGGCGGCCTGCCTCATCGATCCCGAGGTCTGGTCGCGCATTGATGGGCGCTTCGCCTTCCTCGATGCCTCGGACGGATCCCTCGAGACAGTGGCTCCCCGGAACGTGGAGCTCGTCGAGACGAAGACGCGCTCACTCTCCAACATTCGCCTCGTCACCGCCGGCTGGCTCTCGATGAACCCGGCGATCTATGTGGCGCTGACCCTTGGGCTCGCCCTGCTCCTCGGCCTGACGACGACGTCCCTTGTCCGCAATATCGGCCGGAAAAACGGATGACTCGCACCGTGAATCCCATTCTCGGCCTGGTTCTCGGCGCGGCACTGGCCGCCGCGAGCCCCTGGATCGTTCCCGCGAGGGCGCAGGACGGCGCCTCGCCGGTTCCACCCGCCACCGCGATGCCCGGTGCCCCCACCGCGAAAGGCGAAGCCATGCCGGGAGCCTCGAAGCCGGCGGTTCTCGCCGATTCCTTGAAGAATCCCGATGCCTGGCGCTCCTACCGGTCCCGCTTCATCACCGAGGCGGGCCGCGTGGTGGACACCGCCAACGGTATGATCAGCCACAGCGAAGGGCAGGGCTACGGCATGCTCCTCGCGGTCGCCGCCAATGACCGGACCACCTTCGAACGGCTCTGGGGATGGACCCGCGCCAACCTGATGGTCCGCTCGGACGAGCTGCTGGCCTGGCGCTGGGAGCCCGGCAAACGACCGGCGGTGGCCGATCTCAACGACGCGTCCGACGGCGACATCCTCGTGGCCTGGGCCCTCACCGAAGCGGCCGAGGCCTGGGACGAGGCCTCGTACCGGGTGGCCGCGCGGCGCATCGCCGTGGAGGTGGCGCGCAAGACCATCCTGTTCAAGGACAAGAACGGGGCACTGCTGCTGCCGGCGGTCTCCGGCTTCTCCGCCGCCGAACGCGCGGACGGGCCGCTGATCAACCTTTCCTACTGGGTTTTCCCGGCCTTCGCCCGGCTCCCCATCGTGGCCCCCGAATTCGACTGGGCGGCCCTGACCGCCAGCGGGCTCAACCTGATCCGCCGCTCCCGCTTCGGGACGGCGAAGCTGCCGACCGAATGGATCTCCCTGAAGGGCGAGGAGCCGCGTCCGGCGGATGGATTCCCGCCGCTCTTCTCCTACAACGCCATTCGCATTCCCCTCTACATGGTCTGGGCGGGTGTGGGACGCCCGAGCGATTACGACCCCTTCGTCGCGCTCTGGTCCGGCCCCGACCGGGAGCGCCTGCCCATCGTCGACACCTCCGACGGCCGGACGGTCGAGTCCCTGAGCGAGAGCGGCTATACCGCCCTCTCGGGGCTGCTCCTGTGCGACCGGAAGGGCATGCCGCTGCCCGACGGGTTCGGACGGCCGCAGGGGAACGAGAACTACTATCCGACCACGCTGCACCTCCTGTCGATGGTGGCGCTGCAGATGAGGAACCTGTCATGTCCGGCACGGTGATCCGCGGATGGGGGAGGCCGGCGACCGCTCGCGCCACGGGAGCGGCGCGGGGTTTCGCCTTGCTCTGCGGCGTCTCCCTCGCCGGGTTCTGCCTCGTCGCTCCGTTGGCGGCGCAGACCGAGAGCCCGGACGACGCGGCGCGTGCGCCCGCGATCATCGCGGTGCCCGGCAGTTCCGCCGCCGCCGGCATGGTCGATGAGAGCGCCCTGCGCTACTACGCGTCGCAGAAGCAGACGGCGCGGATGAAGGCCGAGGCGGCGCGGCTGAAGCAGCTCTATCCCGGCTGGGTCGAACCCACCGACCTCGACACCCTGCAGCCGAGCCCGCCTGAGGAGGCGCCGCTCTGGGACCTGTTCACTGCCGGGCGTTTCGACGACCTCGATGCGGCGATCGCGGCCCGCCGCGCCGCCGACCCGAACTGGCGCCCCTCCGACGAACTGTCGCGCAAGCTCCTGCGGGCCAGTTTCCGCAGCCGCCTGAAAGCCCTGACCACCGCGCGCAAGACGGCGGATATCGTCACCCTCTACCGGGCCGACCCGAGTGCCCTCGATCCGAGCGACGTGGAAAGCTACTGGACCACGGCGGAAGCCCTGGCCTCCGAAGGGGGAGCGGCCGGATCGGACGAGGCCCTGGCCCTCTACAAGACCGTGCTCGACACCAGCAACGACACCAGCGTGCGGTTGGCCACGATCCAGAAGGCGATGTCGACCTTGCCAATGGCACTGGCGGAGAAGCTCATCGCCATCGGGCGCACGGATGCCGAGGGAGGCTCCGAGTTCAAGGCGATCGCCAACGACATCACCCGCGCCCGCATCGTCGCGGATCTCCACGGCGCTCCGGCCCAGGAGCCGAGCGCGGCGGACATGGCCGCGTTCCAAGCCTATGCCCGCGCCTCCGGCGATGCGAGCCAGACCGGATTGCTCGGCTGGTACACCTACAACCACCGCCAGTTCCGCGCGGCCCTCGACTGGTTCAAGCTCGCCATCAGCCGTGGCGGCGATGCCATGATCGCCCATGGCCTCGCCCATACCCTGCGCGAGCTCGGGATGCTGCGGGAGGCCGAGGAGGTCGCCTATGCCTGGCGCGACAAGTATGTCGGCAACAGCATCCTGTTCATCGACCTCATGGGCCGCAGGCTGACGCAGGCCAATCCCAGCTTCATCGATCTGGAGCGGATCAACCGCTATGCGAAGGTGACCCTGGCCACGGCGTCGGGGGAGGGGGCCGAGGCCCTCGGCTGGTACGCCTACAATTCCTGCCAGTTCGAGGCCGCGCTGGAATGGTTTCAGCACGCGGTCGCCTGGCTTCCGAGCGAATCCGCCGTGACCGGCTATGCCCTGTCGCTGCAGCGCCTCAAGCGGAAGCAGGATTACCTCACCATCGTGAACCGCTACGACGGCCTGTTCCCCAAAGTGGTGGATCTCCTGTTCCGCGAGGGGCCGGCCGGACCACCCCTGGCCTGCGCCGCGACAGCGGACGCAGCCCCGTCCCAGGGGGGGCGCCCGGCACCGGGCGCTTCCGCCGCTCCCGCCCCGGCCGCGCCGGCCCGGAACACGGCAGCCTATGGCCGGGTGCCCAAACCCGATGCGTCGGGAGACGGCCAGGCCAAGCCCCTGCCGGTCCAGCGCAGCGAATTCCCCCTCGCGGTGTCGGCGGAGAACCCCCTGCGCTACGCTCCGCCCTCCCTGGCGCGGGTGGTCGCGGATCGGCAGGATGGCGCCTTTCTGGCCGAGCCGCCCGCCTCGAAGACCATGCCGCTCGTAGCGCGCCGGGTATCGGGAGCGGGGCCGATGCCCTACGAGAGCTATGGCTTCAACCTGTTGCCGGGCTATGACGGCTCCGAGCGGCCCTCCACCCTGTCGGAGCCGGGCGAGGGCACCCTATGGCGGGCGCAGCAGGCCTCGCGGAACCGTGGCCCGCAGGAGCGTGCTGCGTCGGAGGCCGACCGCTTCACCTTGCCCAATTCGCAGGCCGTCAATCGCGGCTACGATCAGCCCGATACCGCGCCGAGCTCGATGCAACGTCCATGATCCGCTCCCATCGGTTGGTCTCCTCCCTGCGATCCGGCGTTTTCGCTGCCCTGGTCCTCCTGCCGTGGGCCTTCACGACACGGGCCGCTCTCGCGCAATCCGTGGTCGAGATCCCCGGCGCGGGCCGCGTCTCGGATGTAGCGCAGACCTCCTTTCGCGATGGCTTCGCCCAGCGCGTGACCTTCGCCGGTGGCCCACGCAACTACGCCGAGATCAGCGTCCGCAACGGAGCCGATGCGGGGGGGCGCTTCGGCTCCGCCCTGACCATGGCGAAGCCGACCCGCCTCGGCATCGCCGCGGAACTCCTGGCGCGCTTTCCCGGGGAGGGCATGCGCGTCTCCACCGTTCCCAAGCGGAACGCCTATGGCCCCGTGGGGCTCGCGGTGGGCAGCAACTGCCTCTACGCTTGGCAATGGATCGATCTCGCTCCGCGATCCGGCGGGCGATCGGCCCCCGACAGTCTCTTCGGCGGAAGCACCGAGCGCGCGGCGTCCCTCCGGGTGAGCCTGTGCCGGACGGCTACCGCGACCCTCGCGGATCTCGTCTCCGGCGTCGAACGCATGAACCTCTCCCTCGGTGCCGGGCGCGAGGGCGGACGACCGCACGTATCGACCCGTGCGGCGCCCAAGCCCCGGCGCGAGGCACCGTCCGTCCGCGCTTCGAAGGAGCCCGCGAAGGCGGCGGCGCAGCCGCCCGGTGCCATGGAACGGCCGAGCGCACGAAACCAGAAAGCCGATGACGGCCGGCGTGCCCCGGTTCCGGTCGTGGAGCGCACTTCCCCCACGATCCCGTTGCCGCCTGCCGCGGGCACCGCCGTTCCGCTGCCGGCCGGTCCCGCCACGGGCGCCCCGCGCTACATCACCGATCCGGCCCCCGCCCTTGCGCCAACGGCTCCCGTCGCCGCGCCGAAACCCGCTGCCCCCACGAGCGTGGAGACGGAGGACCGCCTGTCCCCCGATCTGCCGATCCGGGCCTATCGCCCACCGCCGTAGCGCCGACGCCGCATCTGTTTACCAACTCTTCGCCCATCGTCGGCGACGTGTTCCTGGCGCCTCCCGGTGTGGGGATGCGCGAGGGCGCGACGGGAGCGGTCGCTCACGGATGCGGAGAAGGCGGATCCGGTTCGCCGGCCGTGCTTCGATGACGATCTTCACGCCATGCCTGGGCGCCTGCTGCCAGTGATGTCCAATCCCGGGAGGCAGGCCGAGATCATGCATCCATAGCAGCGGCGTCTTCCTGCGACCGGGCGGCGATCGATGTCTCATCGATTGCCACATTCGCGTTTGACAACCCTGACGGATACTCCTTCTGCTCTTTTGAAAGGTTGCGAATTTTTCTATAAATTATCCAAGATCTTAATTTATTGCGCATCATGGGGGCCGCTTTTCCGATGCAGCATTTCGACAAGGGACACCTGCCCGAGCCCGGTCCTCATTATGCCGACCATTTGGCCATCCAGGCCGTCATGATCTGCCGCGTGGTCATGGAGACAATCGTAATCGGAATTATTCTATTTGAATTGTCGGTATTACTAAACGTTTAATTGTGCGTCATCTTCAATTTAAGAATGATGTACTCAAGATGCTTGGTTTCCCGCGAGCAGGATCGCGGATGGAAGGTCGGTTGGCTTAGCGTCGCGAATCATGGGCGTCGCAGGCCTTCGAGAAGCGAATGCCTCGCAGGCTTCGATCATGCCGCCGTGCTTGTGCCTGTGGCGACTGGTCCTGGACTGGCGGCCTCTGCATCCTCACATCTAACCACGATCTGCGGTCCTTGCTGGTGCATCTCCGGCGTTCGGCCCATTGCAGGGTCTCGAGCGACTGCTTTAAGCCATGGAACGTGCCGTTTCGAGAACGAATGGCATCGCTGTCGCCATCTTGAAGGATAAGCATCTCAACGACGAGGGGGTGGGAAATATTCGTCCGCGAAGGCGGGGAAATTCAAAAAACTGTTTTCTTGCGGAGAAGTCAAGCATCTCGGTAAGACACCGGGGTCGGTCGGTGCCTATGCTTGGTCAAGCCGCAGATCCGCAGGCGCTGTCTGAATCTGTGTGGGGCTTCATCTTGTAATAAGCTCGCACCGGACGTGCTTTTCTCACCCTGGAGACGAAGATGAATCACGACACTCCGGGCGGAGCATCCCCCTCGCGCCGGACGATTCTGCGTGCCGGCTTAGGAGTGGCAGCGAGCCTGTCGCTCGGATCGCCGGCGGTGCACGCCGCCGAGCGCACCGTCCGCCTGAGCTACCAGCGCTCCTCGACCCTGCTCACCATCCTGAAGGCGAAGGGCACCTTGGACGAGCGTCTGAAGCCCCTCGGCTTCGCACCGTCCTGGCATCTGTTCACCAGCGTGATCGAGCCGATGAATGCGGGGGCCGTCGATCTGCACGCGGACGTGGCGGATGCCATCCCGATCTTCACTCAGGCCGCCAACGCTCAGCTCACCTTCTACGCGCGCGAGATCGGTGTTCCTTCGGCCGAGGCGATCATCGTACCGGCCGAATCGCCCATCCGCTCCATCGCGGACCTGAAGGGCCGGACGGTCGGCGTATCGCGTGGGTCGGGCTGCCATTTCATCCTGGCGGCGGCGCTGAAGAAGGCCGGTCTCGGCTTCCCCGATATCAAGCCGGCCTATCTCCAGGCGCCCGAGGGGCTCGTCGCGTTCAACCAGGGCAGTCTCGATGCCTGGGTCATCTGGGACCCCTTTCTTGCCATCGCGCAGTCCAAGCGGCCGGTGCGCGTGCTGGCCGACGCCACCGGCCTGTCGAGCTATCACCGCTATTTCCTCGCCAACGACCGTTTCGTGGCCGAGAACCCGCAGGTCGTCGCCATGGTCTACGAGGCCCTGAAGGAAGCCGGCCGGTGGGCGAAGGCCGAGCCGGACGCCGCGGTGGCGCTGCTGGCCCCGATCTGGGGCGACCTGTCCCCCGACATCGTCGCGACGGTGAACCGCCGCCGGACCTACGAAGTCACTCCCGTGACCCGTGCCGAACTCGGCGAGCAGCAGGAGATCGCCGACACGTTCTATGAGGCCAAGCTGATCCCCCGCAAGCTCGACGCCACCGGGGTGGCGATCTGGCAGCCGCCCGCCGCGCGGGCGGGGTGACGCGCATGAGTGATGTGCCCCGTTTCGGGATCTGGGCGGCCGTCCACGGCTCGCGCGCGTCCCACCACGATCCGGACGAGCCGGACGATGCAAGCTGGACACGTAACCGGGCCCTGGTGCTGGAGGCCGAGGCGTTGGGCTTCGACTCGGTCCTGGTGGCCCAGCACACCGCGAATCCCTACGACGACGAGCGCGACCAGCTGGAGGCCTGGACCGCCTCCGCTGCGCTGGCCGCCCTGACCCGCCGCATCGAGATCATCGCGGCGATCAAGCCGGGGCTCTACCACCCGGTCGTGCTCGCCAAGATGGCCCTGCAGATCGAGCATGTGAGCGAGGGTCGCTTCGCCCTCAACCTCGTGAATGCTTGGAACAAGGCCGAGTTCGAGCGGGCGGGCCTGCCCTTCCCGGCCCATGACGACCGCTACGCCTATGGCCGGGAATGGATCGGCCTCGTGGACCGGCTCATGCGGGGCGAACGCGTGACCCATGCGGGCCGGCATTTCCATGTCGAGGATTACCAGTTGCGCCCGGTCGGGACCTTTCGGCCACGGCCGACGGTCTATCTCGGCGGCGAATCCGAGCCGGCCCGCGCCCTGGCGGCGGAGCGGGCGGATGTCTGGTTCATCAACGGACAGCCGCTCGACGATGTCAGGGCCCTGATCGCGGATGTCGCGCGCCGGCCCGCCGCCAACGGGCCGCTGCGCTACGGCCTCTCCGCCTTCGTGATCGCCCGCGAGACGGATGCCGAGGCTGAGGCCGAGCATGCCCGGCTCCTCGCCCTGGCGCGGCGCGACGAGGGGCTACGGAATGCCACGAGGGCCCGTACCGACGCCGCCAGCGTGATGTTCGCCAAGACCGATGCGGCGGCGGCCCAGCATGTCGGCACCAATGGCGGCACGGCGGCCGGGCTCGTCGGCAGCTACGAGACCGTCGCCGCGCGCATCCGCGCCTTTCATGACGCCGGCATCGACCTGTTCATGCTGCAGTTCCAGCCGTTCGAGGCCGAGATGCGGCGCTTTGCAAAGGAGATCCTGCCACGCGTGCGGTGAGCCCGCGACACGAAGAATCAAGCCCGGTGGCATCGACTGCCCCGGATCGCTGTAGCGATGCCCCCTTTTGCATGAGGCCGATCATCTATATGTTGGGAGGTCAAGCAGGAGGATCTCACCGTGCCAAAGGTTTCACAGGCGCAGGCCAAGCTGAACCGGCAACGGGTGGTCGAGGTCGCTGCGGCCATGTTCCGCGAGCGCGGACTGCATGGCGTCGGCGTCGCCGACATCATGGCCTCGGCGGGCCTGACGCATGGCGGTTTCTATGGCCAGTTCGCCAGCAAGGAGGCGCTGGCGGTCGAGGCGTTCGACTTGGCCGCCAACCAGAACTGGCGCCCTGACGATCTCGACGGATGGATGGCGGGTTACCTGACTCTCGGCCACGTTCGGAACCCGGGCCTCGGCTGTCCACTGGCGTGTCTGGCCAATGACGTGTCGCGTGAAGCGCCGGGTTCTCCGCTGCGGGCGCGGTTCCTTCACGGGGCCCGAGGCCTGATCGAGCGCATGACCGGCCTGCTTCCCGCGGCCCTGGCGAAGCGGCGACGGCAGCGGGCCTTGGCGAGCCTGTCGCTCATGATCGGAGCCGTCGCCCTGGCCCGCGCCATCGATGACGATGAGCTCAGCGAGGAGGTGCTGGCGGCGGCCCGCGGCGTCCTCACCACGGGCAAGGTCGGCTGAGGAGCGAGGTTCAGCCCTTCCAGGCCTTGAGCGCCGCGAAGGGGCTGGAGGCCGGATCGGGCTGGGGCGGGTTGAGCACCGGCTCCACCTGGGAGACGGCATCGGCCAGGGAGAAGGCCGATCCGGCATTCAGCTTGCCGCCGGCCGCATCCTTGTGGCCACCGCCACGGAACTTGCGCGCACCGTCCAGCGCCGTTTCGTTGTTCGAGCGGAACGACAGCGAGCCGGTACGCTGGACGTTGACGACGCGGGTCGCCCTGCCGCTCTCCATCACGAGGTCGGACACACGCTGGAACATGCCCGAATCGAGGCCGAAGGACAGCATCGTCCCATCCGAGAGCCGCTGGAACAGGGCATCCGACCGGGCAAGCGCTCGGGCCATCCGCATGCGGGTGGTGAGGGTCGGGTCGTCTTGAGGCTCGTCGGCGAGGAGCGCGTCCACGAGGCGACGCCGGGTCGCGGCGATCTCGGCCTCGACGCGGGCCGGCGATGCCCCCTCGCGCAACAGGGCGGAGACCGCCCGCAGCAGCGCACTGATGAAGCGGTCATGCCAGGGATGGCCCACCGGGATCAGGGTCGCGACGTTGTCCCAGAAGATCTCGTCCAGGGCGAGGCCGCCCCGGAAGGTCGGGCGCTCCTTCTTCCATAGGTCGAGGGCATCGACGGCGGCGACAAGCGTCTCGAGTTCCTCGGTCGTCCCGGCCTCCACCTCACGCGAGGCGTAGAGCTCCCGATGCTCGTAGGCGAGGCGGGTGGCACAGCGGTCCTCGTCGATGAGCACGATCACGTTCGGGTCGGAGAGTTCGACCTTGGTGAGGCCGGGTCTCTCCGGCACGGGCGCGAGGGTGAGGCCCTGGTCGCGCAGCTGGTCGAGGGAGGAGGCATGGTGGTCGAGCACGATCAGCCGGTGCCGCGCTGCCTCGTCGCGACGCAGGTTCATGGAAGTGAACCGGGTGATGAAGGTGACGGCGACGGCCTCCAACCCGAGATCCGTCATGATCAGGCATTCGGGCGCCTGGGCGCGGGAGAGCCGCTTCAATTCCGCGTCGACCACCGGGCCGACATCGGCATAGCGCGGGATATGGACGATCCGCGACACGTCGAGGAAGGCACCGACGATGGTCGAGGCTCCGTAGCCGTCGAGGTCGTGGTGGGTCAGCTGGGTGACGGTCAAGGTTCGTCCTCGTGGCTCGGGTCTTCCGCTCGCCTTATGGGCCAGACGGGCGGGCTCGGCGAGCCATACCACCGGGGATCGGGTGAAATTCCCCGGCGGCGACGCGTTACGCCGCGCGGCGCGGAATTTCCGGCTCCTGCCGGGGGAGGGGCGCAGCCTCCGCCTGCATCCATTCCGCCCGCTGGCGCGGCAGGGCACCGGGATATTCCGTCTGCAGGAAGAAGATCATCTTCTCGCGCACCTCGCAGCGCAGGTCCCATGCCTGCGGAGCGTTGCGGGCGCTCACCAGCATCCTGATCTCGATGACGCTCTCCTTGGCGTCGGACACTTGGAGATTGACCACGTTGCGGTCCCACAGGCGCGACTGCGCCGCGATCTCGGAAAGCTTCGCCCGCATCGCCTCCACCGGCGCGCGGTGATCGACATAGAGGAAGACGCTGCCGATGAGCGAGGCGCCCTCGCGGGTCCAGTTCTGGAACGGCTTCTGGATGAAGTAGGTCAGCGGCAGGACGAGGCGGCGCCAGTCCCAGAGCCGGATGACCACATAGGTGGAGTTGATCTCCTCGACCCAGCCCCATTCGTTCTCCACGATCACCGCATCCTCGATTCGGATCGGCTGCGTGATCGCGATCTGGATGCCCGCCACGAGGTTCGAGAGGACCGGTTGCATCGCGAGGCCCAGGATCAGCCCCGCCGCCCCGGCCGAGGCGAGCAGGCTGACGCCGTATTGCCGGACCGGCTCGAAGGTCATCAGCGCGATGGAGATGGTCAGCAGCGCGACGAGCGTCACGCCGGCGCGCTCCAGAATTCGCATCTGGGTGAAGTGCTTGCGCGCGAGAAGGTTGTCCTCCGCGTCGAGCTTGAACCGGCGCAGGTAGATCACTGTCGCGATATGCAGGGCGGTGGCGCAGCACCAGCCGGCCAGCGCCACGAGCGCGACGACGAGGATCTGGTTGAGGACGATCCGCACGTCCCATGAGAGGGGTGCGGCAGACGAAGCCGCCGTGACGGAAACGATCAGCAGCGCGAGACGGCTCGGCCCATGCGTCCGCGAGACCAGGGACCGCCAGAACAGGCTCCGATCCGCCACTGCGCGCTGCATGGCGCGGAACACGACGCCATGGAGCGGGAGGACCACGGCACAGCATCCGGCGACGAGAGCAAGGGTCTGCGCCCACCAGGGCAGCCACGTGAGCCAGCGGATCGCATCGCCTGCGAGCGATTGGATGATCGGCATCGGACCTCCTGTATCAGCGGGGCCAATGATCCCGTTGGATGGCGGTTCCGCGCCGCACGGGCAGCCCCGTGCGGTGCACAACCGTGCGATACCGAAGGGACATTCGAGGCCGGAAATTCATATTTCCGCTCGATTTCAGGCGGCGCGATCGATGTCCCTACGCGCCGCGCCGAGGCGCATAAAGCCGTTAGGATTCCTGAATTGGTCGGGCCGGCCTTCATCATCCCCGCGCGGGGCACCGTTCTCGTTCAGCATCCATCCAGATTTGTAAATGTAGTGTGGATCTACGGCTCAGCTTGTTCTGGCTGTGCTTCCGCATAAGATGTCTTTCGACACATCGAATCGCGCAAGAGACGCTGCTTTTACAAGCTTAAAGGTTTCTGAATACATTTTTCAGAACGCGTTAAAGCGCTCGTCACTAGGACTGACACCGACATAACGGTGGAGAACCATGACGATCGACGCCAGCGATATCCACGGCCCTTTCGAGGTGCTGGACGTGGGGAAACGTGTACCCCGTGACCACGCCTGCGGCGGCGAAGCGTCGTCTGCGGAAGCGGAAGCGGAAGCCTTGGCCGGCCCCGGTCCGAGCGTCGCACAAGTCGGCATGGACCGATCGGGCATGGACCGATCGGGAATGGACCGAGCGGGCATGGACACGGAGTCCCGGCGGCGGATCGGTCGAAACCTCCGCATTCTCTACGGCAACGTCCTGGATCTGCCGCTCCCCGACCGTTTCGAGACCCTTCTCGCCGAACTCGCGGCCAAGCCTGCTTCGCGGGAGACCTCATGATGAGCTGCCATACCCATCCTGTCGGCACGCCCTCGGGCGCCGATACCGAGATGCGTGAGCTTCTGCTCGGCGCGATTCCGGCCCTGAGAGCGTTCGCCTATTCGTTGACCTACGATCTCGATCGCAGCGACGACCTCGTTCAGGACACGCTGGTCCGCGCCTGGACCAAGGCGGACAGCTTCACGCGGGGCACGAACCTGACGGCCTGGCTGTTCACCATCTTGCGCAACCTGTTCTATTCCGAGCAACGCAAGCGCAAGCGCGAGGTGGAGGATGCCGACGGCGTCCATGCCGCGCGGCTCACCAGCCTGCCCGAGCAGGAGATCCGGGTGGAGATGCGGGAGTTCCAGGCCGCCCTCGACCTGCTGCCGCTGAGCCAGCGCGAGGCCCTCGTCCTCGTCGGCGCGCAGAGCTTCACCTACGAGGAGGCCGCCGAAATCTGCGGTGTCGCCGTGGGAACGATGAAAAGCCGTGTCAGCCGCGCCCGTGGCCGGCTGATCGAAACACTGGGCATGAACGGCACCGAGGATATCGGGGCCGACGCGCTCACACGGGCAGCCCTGGGCGGTGCCTGATCCTGCCCGCTCCGCAAAACGCGGTTCCTAATGGCGGGCCTCGATGACGTCTTCTCATCGGGGCCCGGCTGTGCGAGTGCGTGGCAGCGGACACTCGCGCGCCTCGTTGAGGCTTGGTCTTACTTGCATTCCTCGCGGGCGCGCTTCATCGCGTCGCCGAAGCCCGCCAACGCGTATTCGTCGCTGGTGGCGGTGCCGCGCATGGACGTCGTCTTGACCTGAACCTTGGCCAGTTTGGCCATCTCGCCGACGAGGCGGGCCTCTTCGGATGGGTTCTGCAGCCAGGCATTCTCGTCCTTCACGACCAAGCCGTATTGCGAACTGCCGAGGCTGAGGATCGGATCGGAGGCGGCCGTGGCATTGGCCTTTGCCTGGCTGGCGGCCGGCTTGGGCGGGAAGCCGAACATGACCGCGACCTCGTTCTGCACGTTGTCACCCTTGCGGATGGTGACGAACAAGTAGGCGGTGTCGCGTTTGAGCGTTTTCGGTGTGCGGGCCTGGGGCTGAGCGATGGCGTAGCAGGTGCGTGATTTGCCCTGGCCGTTGGCGAAGACGTTCCAGTCCCCGAAGATGGCGACCGGCGTCGCCTGCTGCATGCCCGGCGCGCTGACCGCTTTCTTCTTCTCTCGCCCGCGCCCCCGTGATTTGGCCGGAGCCTCGGCTGCGGTGGCGGCCTCCTGCTGCGCCAGTGCCGGCGAGGGAGCGGTGAGAGAGGCCGGGCCGAGGGTCGCCAGGACAGCCGCCGAGGCGCTGACGGCGAGGAGGCGGCGGAGAGGATGCTGCATCGTGTTCAGGTTCTCGAATACGAAAGAAGGCCCGCCGACAGCGTGGAGGGCAAATCTGCGCCGCGAAGGACGGACTGGCAGCCAAAGCGGCTGTCCCGACACAGGCTGTAAAATTGTGCGGAATTGCGGCGAGGCGCCATCAGGCGTTCACGCCGGGCCGGATCGACCAGCGGCTCCGCGCGAATGGGGTCGGCGCGTTGGGACGATTCAGGCCGGGTGCCCCTCCGGTGCGAAGGTCGGTCCCGCGAGGATGGCGCCCATTGCCATCTCCACCCGCGGCGGCTCGGCGATGGCCGACAGATCGGCGATCGAGGCTGCCATATGCGGTGCGGTGGCATTGGCTTCCATCACGTCGCGGACGGGCAGGGCGCGGGGCTTCGGGTCGTTGTAGGGCGTGTTGTAGCATTTGCGGATCGATGCCCAGAACGCAGCCCGGTCCGCCTCGGGCAGGCGGGCCAGAACGGTATCGATCAGCGTGGTGGCTTCCGCCGCGAGGGCGGCGGTGTCTTCGGGATTCATCCAACTCTCGACGGGCATCGACATCTCCGGCGTGCGTGGGTCCGAGCTTTAGGCAGGATCACATAGCTCGACCGTGAACGCATCCGCTCCGGCCGAGCTTTTTTGTCGCCCTGTGAATCACGCTGTCGCGGCTGGCGCGTCGAGCAGCGCCAGCCAGCGTGTGGCCTGCGTCCTCACGTTGTCCGGCGCGGTGCCGCCATAGCTGGTGCGGCTGGAAACGGAGTTTTCCACGCCCAGCACCGCATAGACCGCATCGGTGATCCTCGGCTCGGCCGCCTGCATCTCGGACAACGCCAATTCCTCCAGCCCGATCCCCTTGGCGGATGCAGCGCCGACGAGGCGGCCGGTGACGTGATGCGCCTCGCGGAACGGTAGGCCGAGCTCGCGCACCAGCCAATCGGCGAGGTCCGTGGCGGTGGCGTAGCCGGAGCCGGCGGCGCGGGCGAGCACCTCGGCATTGGGCTCCAGGTCGCGGACCATGCCGGTCATGGCGGCCAGACACAGGGAGAGCGCCTGCAGCGCGTCGAACGTGCCTTCCTTGTCCTCCTGCATGTCCTTCGAATAGGCCAGCGGCAGGCCCTTCATCACGATGAGCAGGCCGGTCAGCGCGCCGATGACGCGGCCGGACTTGGCGCGGACGAGCTCGGCCGCATCAGGGTTGCGCTTCTGCGGCATGATCGACGAGCCGGTCGTGTAGCCGTCCGACAATTTCACGAAGTTGAACTGGGCCGAGGTCCAGACCACGAGTTCCTCGGCGAAGCGCGACAGGTGCACGGCGCAGATCGAGGCGGCGGAGAGCGATTCCAGGGCGAAGTCGCGGTCGGCTACCGAGTCGAGGGAGTTGGCGGTGGGCCGGTCGAACCCGAGCGCCGCCGCCGTGGCGTGCCGGTCGATGGGGAAGGAGGTGCCGGCCAGCGCCGCGGCTCCGAGCGGGCACTCGTTGAGCCGCGCGCGGGCATCGCGGAACCGGCCACGGTCGCGGGCCAGCATCTCCACATAGGCCAGACAATGGTGCCCGAACGTGACGGGCTGGGCCGATTGCAGATGGGTGAAGCCCGGCATCACCGTGGCGGCGTGCGCCAGCGCCTTCTCGGCCAGAGCCCGCTGCAGGCCGGCGGCCTGCTCGTCGAGACTGTCGAGGGTGTCGCGCACCCAGAGCTTCATGTCGGTCGCGACCTGGTCGTTGCGCGAGCGGGCCGTGTGCAGGCGCCCGGCCGCGGGGCCGACGATCTCGGTGAGCCGGCTCTCGACGGACATGTGGATGTCCTCGAGCTCGCGCTTGAAGACGAAGCCGCCGCCCTCGATTTCCGCGCGCACGGCCTTGAGACCGTCCTCGATCGCTGCCACATCGGCCAATGGCAGGATGCCCGCCTTACCCAGCATCGCCACATGCGCCAGCGAGCCGCGGATGTCCTGGGGTGCGAGGCGCTTGTCGAATCCGATGGAGGCGTTGATCTCCTCCATGATCTCGGCGGGGCCGCTCGCGAAGCGCCCGCCCCACATCCGGTTGCTCATGTCGACACTGTTCCTCTCGGCCGCCCCATCCACCCGTCGGGCGACGCAACGATGATGCCCGGAGCCAAGGCGACCCTGGCTGCGGGAGCCGTCGTCGCCGTCCTGATCGCGGGCGGTCTCGCCGTATACGGGACGCGTCCGACCGGCGGCAACAGCGAGGCGGTGGCAGAACCGTGCCGTGGTGCCGTGGAGACGATCGCGCGCATCGCGCCCCATGCCCGTGGCGAGGTGGCGGCCATGGAGGTCTCCAAGGTTCCGCGCGCCGCGCCGGACCTCGTGTTCAAGGGGCCGGACGGCACCGACCGGACTCTCGCCCAGCTACAGGGGCGGCTCGCGCTGGTGAACCTGTGGGCGACCTGGTGCGCGCCCTGCAAGGCCGAGATGCCGGCCCTCGACCGGCTCGAGCAGATGCTAGGGGGGACTGACTTCACCGTCGCGGCGATCAATGTGGACACGCGCAATCTCGAGAAGCCGCCGCAATGGCTGAAGGAGAATGGGATCACGAACCTCGCCTACTATGCCGATCCCGGCGGGCGGGTGCTGCCGGCCATGCAGAAGGCGACCGGTTCGCTCGGCCTGCCCACGACGATGCTGGTGGACGCCAAGGGCTGTATCCTCGGCGTGATGAAGGGACCGGCCGATTGGGGCAGCGAGGATGCCAAGCGGCTGATCCGAGGGGCGCTCGGCCGCGCGCCGGATTGAACCCAAGCCGAAGTGAGACTGCGCCGAGGTGAGACCGGGCCGAGCGCCGGATCGTGGCTACGGCCGATGCTCGCTCTGATCAGTGTTCGCGCCATGCAGACTCGGTCGAGTTCAGTCTAGAAACAGACACGACACGAATTTGCGGTTGCCGCTCAGGGCGCGGCAAGTGTCGATCGGCGACGTTACCGGATCTTAACATGCTCGGTGTTCCATCGGAAATTCGGATTTCGAGGTCGCCGCTTCCATGTTTCGTAAGTCTTTCTCCGTTCGAGCAAAGCTCGTCGCCAGCTTCGGAATCATGTTCTTGTTGTCGGCTGCACTCGCAGGGGCATCGCTCTATTTTCTCCGGGCCGTCAATGACATCGCGCGGGAGATGCGGGACGATCACCTGCCGAAGACCGAGATGCTCGGCAGGATCCAGGTTCTCGTCCTGCGGCAGCGGGTGAGTGGCGGGCGTCTGATCACCGCGGATACGCCGGAACTGCGCGCCAGCGTCGCCGCCACGCTCAAATTGCGTGCCGATGAGATGCGCGACGTCCAGGCGGCCTACACGCCTCGCCTGGACACGGCCGAGGAGAAGGCACTGTACAAGGCGTTCGAGACCCAATGGGTCGCCTATCTGGCGTTGCAGGACGGCATCGTCACGGAGGCGCAGGCCGGGAACCTTGCCCAGGCCCAGCGCACCTACAACACGACCATGTCGACGGGGATCAATGCGGTGCTGGCCGAGCTTCAGAAGCTCGTCACCTACGAAGCACGCGTGGCGCGCGAAAGCGGCACCCAAGCGCAGGCGACCTATGACGGTGCCGTGATCTCGACCATGGTCCTCGTCGCCATCGCCGCGCTCATGGCTTCAGGCGCTGCCATCATGCTGGCACTCACCGTGAGCCGCCCCTTGCGCCGGATGACCTCGGCCATGGAGCTTCTCGCTCGGGGCGACACGGATATCGAGGTCCCCGGCGTCGATCGCATGGACGAAGTGGGCGCGATGGCGAAATCCGTCGTGGTGTTCAAGGACAACATCATCCGCACCCGTGCCCTGGAGGCGGAGACCGAAGCCGCGCGCGCCGGCGCCGAGGCCCAGCGCAGGGCGGTCATGCTCGACATGGCCGATCGGTTCGAGGCCGCGGTCGGCGGCATCGCCACTCAGGTCAGCGCTGCCGCTACGGAGTTGCAGGCCACGGCGGGCAGCATGAGCGCCACGGCCACGATGACCGCCCGACGCTCCGGTAATGCCGCGGCCGCGGCGGACACGGCCGCCGCCAACGTCACCACGGTGGCCTCTGCCGCCGAGGAGCTCGGCTCGTCGGTCCAGGAGATCGGCCGCCAGATGCAAGGCTCCGCCAGCCTGTCCCAGCGTGCCGTCAGCGAAGCGGCCGAGACCGCCGCGCTCGTTCGCGATCTCAGCGAGTCCACGGCCCGTATCGGCGATGTGGTGTCCCTGATCTCGACGATCGCGGGCCAGACCAACCTGCTGGCGCTGAATGCCACCATCGAGGCCGCGCGCGCGGGCGAGGCGGGGAGGGGCTTTGCGGTGGTCGCCTCAGAAGTGAAGGCACTGGCGAACCAGACCGCCAAGGCCACCGAGGAGATCACCGGTCAGATCGCGCGCGTCCAGGCTTCCACCGGTATGGCGGTCTCGGCGATTGCCGGCATCACCCAGCGCATCCGTGAGATCGACGACGTGTCCGCTTCCATCGCCGCGGCCGTGGAGGAGCAGGGTGCGGCGACCCAGGAGATCGTCCGCAACGTCACCGAAGCCTCGGCGGGAACCAGGGAGGTCACCCACAACGTCAGTGCCGTGGCCTCGGCCGCCGAGGAGACGGGGGCCGCCTCGGCCCAGGTTCTCGCCTCGGCCTCGGAATTGTCACTGCAGTTCAACCAGCTCGATACCGCGATGTCGCAGTTCCTCTCCACGGTCCGGGCCGCATGACAGCGGGCGTTTGATCCGCCGCAAACCTTTCCGGTCCTGGATCATTATGCCTTCGTCGCATCGGGATCGGCAGGTGCGGTGGCACGGCGGCTCTCGTCGGCGACGGCTGGGAGTGAGAACGATGCGCCTCGTCGGAATCTTCATGGCGGGGCTCCTCGGCCTCGCGCCCGCCTGCGCCGCCGACGCGCCGGCCTATCTCCTCGTCGGCCTCGACGGAAAAACCTTCTTCCTGCCCGAGGGCGGCCGGAACGGCCCCAATGGACGCGATGCGCTAGCCATCGTCGATGTGAGCGACGAGTCCCGCCCCCGCCTCGCCCATGTCCTGCCCCTCGACAATTCCGTCTACGGGCCGCCCACCAACCTGCAGATCACCCCGGACGGACGGCTCGGGCTGATGGCGAGTTCGGTTCTCATGCGGCAGGAGGGCGAGGCCTGGTACGCGCAGGCGGACGACCGGCTCCACGTGATCGACCTCCTCGCGGACCCGCCGCGTCTGGTGGAGACCATCCGCGTCGGGCGCCAGCCCTCGGGCCTCGCCATCGCGCGAACAGGCGATGTCGCCCTCGTGGCCAACCGCGAGGGCCGCAGCGTCACGATCCTCGCCATTACGGGCACCAGCGTGCGGGTGGCCTCCACCGTGGATGTGGGCGACGAGGCGGCGGCTTTGGCCATCGCCCCAGACGCGCGTCGCGCGTTCGTGGCCAAGAACAAGGCGGCCAAGGTGGGTGTCCTCGCCCTCGATGGCGCCAAAGCCACCTACGATCCCGCCCTCGACTTGCCCGTTGGCCCCGGCATCTATGGCCTGGAGGTCACGCCCGACGGGCGTTTGGCGCTCGCCGCCAATACCGGCCCCGAGCCCAGCGACGGGCACGCCGACAGCGTCAGCGTGATCCGGGCCGATGCGCCACGCCCGGTGGTGACCGGTCACCTCGGCATCGGCGATACGCCCGAAACCCTGACGATCTCGCCCGATGGCCGGCACGCGGCGGTGGCCGTGGTGCGCGGATCAAGCGCTCCGGCGAGCGGCCCCGGCTACACCCCGACCGGGGCGGTGGCGCTGCTCACCATCGATCCGTCGGGGCTCGTCCGCCGCACGGGAGAGGCCGAGGCGGGGGCGGTGACGCAAGGCATCGCCTTCAGTCCATCGGGATCGCATATCTATATCGGCAATTACGTGGACCGAACCATCGGCGTCTACCGCATCGACGGAGATGCAGTTCACGATACGGGGTTCAGGCTGAGTCTTCCCGGCCAACCGGCCTCGATGCGGGGGCGGGCAGGACAGTAACGTCGAGGCTGCCGCGACTAAATCACCTTCGACCGCCCGAACTGACTCGGGAAACCGGTCGGTCCGACGAGATTAATCCCTGTATCGCCAGCAATTTAATTCTGGAACTCGCGCGATTTATCGCCCGTTTTCGGGTTCGATACCGAGAAAGACGCGCAAGCCCGAAACACGAGCCAAGCGAGCGTGTCGGCGATACGAGGCGGAGAGGGTCGATGCAGGAGCAATACACTGGTTCGGCGGGACCGGGACGTCACCGTCGGGTACTCGCCGCCATCCTCGGTCTGTCGTTTCTCATGGGCCTCTCCGAGGCTCGGGCCGCCGTCACCGGAACGGGGGGCGGTCCCGAAACCACCGTCACGGCGCCCCATACCTCGACCACGGGCCAGACCGTTCCGCCGGGTGCGGCCGGCGCCCCCATCGTCGATCCCAATGAACGGACCGACCGGCAGAAGCGGCTGGACCGCGTCCTGAACGGGATTTGCCAGGGCTGCTGAGCCGCGAGAATCAGGCCCGGCGCAGGCGCATGCCGAAGGCCCGTAGGGTCCCCAGCAGCAAGGCGGCGTAGACGAGGGCCCCGACGAGCCCGAGAAGCCCGAGCACGACGATCTCGCGGAAATGCGGCAGGGCCGGTACCGACCGTTCCACAATCGGCAGGCCGTAGATCGCCGTGGCGGCGAGGGCGGCGCAGGCGACGACCACGCCGATCATTGTGATGCCGAGGCCCCGGCTTGGTGCCGTCCAACCCCGGCGCCAAGCAAGCCCCACGAGGAGCGCAAGGTTCAGCCATTGACTGATTGCGGTGGCGAGCGCCAGTCCGGTCACGCCGTAGGGGCCGGTGAGCACGATCTTGAGCGCGACGTTGAGGGCGATGGAGGCGAGCGAGGCGATGAGCGGCGTCATCGTGTCCTGGCGGGCGTAGAAGCTCGCCACCGCGCTGCGCACCAGCACTACGGCGGGGAGCGCGAGGCCGTAGGCGGCGAGTACCGAAGCGGCGCGGGCGGCATCCTCGGCGCTGAACGCTCCGCGCTGGAACAGCGCCGTCATCATCAGGCCCGGCAGGGTGAGGAAGGCGATGGTAAAGGGGGCCGACAGGGCCAGCGAGAAGCCCGCCGCCCGGTTCTGCGCCGCATGCGCCCCCGCAACGTCGCCCTTGGCGATCCGCCGGCTCATCTCCGGAAGCAGCACCGTTCCCGCCGCGATGGCGATGACGCCGAAGGGCAGCTGGTACAGCCGGTCGGCGTAGTAGAGGGCCGAGACCGCTCCGGTGGGCAGGAAACTCGCGATGATCGTGTCGGCGAAGGAGGCGATCTGAAATCCGGCCGCGCCAATCACCGCCGGACCGAGCACCTTGAAGAACCGCGTCATCGCCGGATCGCGCAAGGTCGGCCTCCCCAATTCCGGCGCGATGCCCGCGCGCCGGCAGGCGAGCCAGACGAGGCCGAATTGCAGCACGCCCGAGACGGAGACGCCCCAGGCGGCGGCGTAGGCGGCGTTCGGGAAGAACCCCGCCAGCGCCAGGGCCACCAGCATCGACAGGTTGAGGAGAACCGGCGCTCCCGCCGCCACGGCGAAGCGGCGATGGGCATTGAGGATGCCCGACAGCAGGGTCACCAGGGTGATGAAGAGGAGGTAGGGAAAGGTGATCCGTGTCAGCGCGACGGCGAGATCGAAGCGCAGGGGATCGTCCGAGAAGCCCGGTGCCAGGGCCCGCACCACCCAGGGCATCGCCGACCACGCGAGGGCGAGCAGCACGATCTGCGTCAGTAGCAGAAGGGTGAAGACGCGGGTGGCGAAGCGCCTGGCCGCGCCTTCCTCGCCGGTCTCCGAAAGGCCGGCATAGGCCGGGACGAAAGCGGTGTTGAACGCCCCCTCGCCGAAGATGGCGCGGAAATGGTTCGGCAGGCGGAAGGCGACGACGAAGGCGTCTGCCACTGGCCCCGCCCCGAGCACGGCCGCCATCACCACGTCGCGGGCAAAGCCGGTGACGCGGGAGACCAGCGTCCAGCCGCCGACGGAGAGGATGCTGCGGATCATGCGAATCGACCGGAGAGAGGGAAACGGAACGCTTCGTCGATGCGCGTTCTTCCCTCCCCCTTGTGGGGAGGGAGCGAGGGTGGGGGTGGTTCCGCCGGGCTCCGCAGCGGGTCGCCCAGCCACCCCCACCTCCAACTCCTCCCCACAAGGGGGAGGTTTGCCGCGCTCCGACGGTCTCGTCAGACTTAATGGATGCGAGCAGTTCCGTAAGGCAACGCCGCGGGCCCAGAAGACCCGCGGCGCGACCGTGAGAGCGGAGCTTACTTCGAGGCTTCGCCGTAGAGCTTCTCGACGTATTCCCAGTTCACCAGGTTCTCGATGAACGCCTTGAGGTAGTCGGGACGGCGGTTGCGGTAGTCGATGTAATAGGAGTGCTCCCACACGTCGACGCCGAGGATCGGCTTGGCGCCGTGGACCAGCGGGTTCTCGCCGTTGGGGGTCTTCAGGATCGCGAGCTTGCCGTCCTTGACCGCGAGCCACGCCCAGCCCGAGCCGAACTGGCTGACACCCGCCTGAATGAAGTCCGCCTTGAACTTGTCGAAGCCGCCGAGATCCTCGTCGATCTTCGCGGCCAGGGCCGCCGGGGCCGCGCCGCCGCCATTGGGCTTCATCCAGTTCCAGAAATGGAGGTGGTTGAAGTGCTGGCCGGCATTGTTGAACAGCGGCTGGTTGGTGCCGTAGGACGCCGTGACGATCTCCTCGACGGTCTTGCCTTCGAGACCCGTGCCTTCGAGCAGCTTGTTGCCGGTATCGACATAGGCCTTGTGGTGCTTGTCGTGGTGGAACTCGAGGGTCTCCTTCGACATGTAGGGGCCGAGCGCGTCGTAGGCGTAAGGCAGTTCGGGCAGGGTGAAGGTCATCGGCAGGTCTCCCGGGTCTGGTGGCACAGGATGGCGGGTCTCGCTCCGAGGGATGCGAGGGTCGCGCCGTCATCCGGCCAACGCGTTCGTACCTAAGTCGCTCCTCCGCCAAGGGCAACGGGCGTCCGATATCGAACGGTGAACGGGGATTTCTCCACGGATCGATTTTGCAAAACCCGGGCCGGGCCTTACTGTGCGCGCCGCACTTCCTACGTGCAGGCGTCATCTAGAGAGTTCCATGATCCTCGCGCTGTTCGCGCTCGCCGTCGTCATGATCGTCGGCGGCATTGCTTCCGTGGTCCAGGGCTTTCCCTATGTCAGGCTGGAAAGCGGATGGACGATGACCATCGCGGGCGCCGCCACGGCCTCGTCGGGCGCGCTCCTCCTCGGTCTTGCCGTGGTCGCCACCTACCTGAAGCGG
>NZ_JADIJP010000043.1:0-23145 GCF_017355285.1 Methylobacterium sp. SD274
CGCGGTCATGCCTGGTGTCGTGGGCTCGGAGATGTGTATAAGGGCCAGGACCTCACGCGCCGCAGCCTGGTCGGCGCCGGCCTTGCCGGAATCGGTCTCGGCGGCACGGTCGCCGCCACCGGCACCGTGCTGGCGCAGGGCGCGCCCGCCCCGGCTCCTGCGCAGCCGGGCGCCCTGAACACCGGCCCGACGATGCAATCCGGCCTCGGCCCGCGCCTCACCATGCACGCCATCGACAATTTCCACGGCACACCGGGCGCGGGCATGGTCTGCGACCTCTCCGTGCGCGAGGGCGACACCTACCGGCCGATCAAGACGATCACGACGGGGGCCAACGGCCGCTCGCCCGAGCCGCTCCTCATCGACGACGCCCTGAAGACCGGGCGCTACGAGTTGCTGATGCATGTCGAGGAATACTTCGCGCGGATCGGCGTGGCGCTGCCGAGCCCGAACTTCCTGAGCCTCGTCCCGATCCGCTTCCACATCCGCGACGCGAGCCAGCGCTACCATCTGCCGATCCTGTTCACGCCCTGGGGCTACTCGTATTATCGCGGCAGCTGAGCGCCCCGACCGTCCGCAACCGCTTCCCCACGACACGATCCGAGAGATCCGATGGCCGGCATCACGACACATATCCTCGACTCGGAGCGCGGGCGCCCCGCGCCCGGCGTGCGCATCGACTTTTCGGTGATGGAGGAGGGGCGCTGGCGCCTCGTGAAGAGCGTCGTCACCAATGCCGACGGGCGCACCGACACACCGATCCTGCCGGCGGCCGAGGCGAAGATCGGCCAGTACCAGCTCGAATTCTTCATCGACGGCTATCTGAAGAGCCGGCCCGGCGTGAGCGAGGCGGACATCTTCGTGGACAACCCGGTGGTGCGGTTCGCGGTGTTCGACGCCAAGCAGCATTACCACGTGCCGATGCTGTGCACGCCCGGCAATTGCACCACTTATCGCGGAAGCTGACCATGCCGGAACGGGTCGAGATTTACGGCCCGATCAGGATTTGGATTGCATAAGGGGAGGGTCCATCTCGTCTCGGCACTTCGGTGAGAGTTTCATCGCCGCCGACGACGCGACCATCTTCGGGGCGATCCATGGCGATCCGGTCATATCCAACTCATCCTACGTCATCGGTCGGACAGAACCCGTCACTCGACGCGGCCTACCGCCGGATCACCTGGCGCCTGCTGCCGTTCCTGATGATGCTCTGGATCCTGTCCTGGATCGACCGGGTCAATATCGGCTTCGCCAAGCTGCAGATGTTGTCCGATCTCAAATTCAGCGAGACGGTCTACGGCATCGGCGCGGGCATCTTCTTCATCGGCTACTTCCTGTGCGAAGTGCCGAGCAACCTGCTTCTGGAACATGTCGGCGCCCGCAAGACCATCGCGCGGATCACGCTCCTCTGGGGCGCCTGCTGCGTGGCGATGATGTTCGTGACCACGCCGGCCTTCTTCTACGTGCTGCGCTTCCTCCTCGGAGTGTTCGAGGCCGGCTTCTTCCCAGGCGTGGTCCTGTACCTCACCTACTGGTATCCGAGCGCGCGGCGGGCGAGGGTGCTCGGCCTCTTCATGTCGGCTGCGGCCATCGCCGGGGTGATCGGCGGGCCGCTGGCCGGGGCGATCCTCACCGGGCTCGACGGCGTGAACGGCTGGGACGGCTGGCAATGGGTGTTCTTGCTGGAGGGTATCCCTTCGATCCTCGCAGGGCTCGTCACGATCTTCTTCCTCGGCAACGTTCTCACCGACCGCCCCGCCAAGGCCAACTGGCTGACACCGGAGCAGCGGGCATTGATCGAAGCCGACCTCGCCCGCGACGCCGAGGCCTTGGGTCCGCGCGAGCACGGCGTCCTCGCCTCCCTGAAGGATGTCCGGGTCTGGCAGTGTATCGCGATCTATTTCTGCCTCGTCACGGGGTACTCGGCGCTGATCTTCTTCGGGCCGAGCGTAGTGCATGACGCAGGCTTCACCGACCCGCTCACCATCGGCTGGATCATGGCCGCCGCCTTCCTGTTCGGCGGCATCGGCATGGTGCTCAACGGGCGCCATTCCGATCACACCGGAGAGGTGCGCCTGCATTGCGGTGTGCCCGCCATGATCGGGGCACTGGCCATCGCCCTCGTCGGGTTCCTGATCCCGTCGAACCCGGTTCTGGCCATGGTCGCACTCGCCGTGGCGATCGCCGGTACGATGAGCGCGATCCCCGTCTTCTGGCAGATTCCCGGACGGTTCCTGGCAGGCTCCGCCGCCGCGGCCGGCTTCGCGCTGATCAACTCGGTGGCCAACTTGGCGGGCTTCGGCGCTCCGACGGTGATGGGCTATCTGCGCGAGCATACCGGCTCAGCCTCCGCCGGCCTGTGGCTGATCGCGGTCTTCGAGCTCGCGACGATCGTGCTGATCCTCGCCTTCGTCCCGCCCGCCACCCCGGCCGGCGAGCGCCGGGGCACCACCGGCGCCGCGCCCGAGCCGGCCTGAACCGCCACGGCCGTGCCCGGGGCGGGAACGTCGACCGCGCCCCGACGAGGCTGCCCCCGTGAGCGAGGCGGAGATCGCCGTGGACAAAGGGTGGCACGGTTCGCCATGGTCGAAGCCAGGGAGCATGATCCCGTGCCGATGCCGTTCATGCCGGGTCGTCGCACGGATTATCGCGGGAGTTGAAGCCTTTGTCGGATCTGGCCGCCATCCACCGTCTCGACCGGGACGCCTTCGTCGCTCTGCTCGGCGGGGTGTTCGAACACGCGGCCTGGGTCGCAGAGACGGTGGCGCCGGCCCGCCCCTTTGCCAGCGTGGCCAACCTGCACGCCGCGATGATGGACGCGGTGCGCCATGCGCCCGAGGCGCAGCGCCTCGCCTTCCTCAACGGGCATCCGGAACTCGCCGGGCCCGAAGCACGGGCGCGGGCCATGACGGCCGACTCGGCGAGCGAGCAGGGCAGCGCCGGCCTCGACCACCTCCCGCCGGAGGATGCGGCGGCCTTCGACCGCCTGAACGCCGCCTACCGGGAGAGGTTCGGCTTCCCCTTCATCATCGCCGTACGGGGCCGCAGCCGGGCCGAAATCCTCGCGGTGTTCGAGGCCCGCCTCGGACGGGGACAGGCCGAGGAGGAGGCTACCGCCCTCGACGAGATCGGCGCGATCACGCGGATGCGCCTGGACATGCTGATCGCCGGGGCGAGCGACTGAGAGCGTTCGCGCTCGGCCCCCGCAAGAGTCGGGAATGCCCGCTTGTTCGACGTACCGAGCATCAAAGCCTGGCTTCGAGCGACCTCGGCCCCAGCCTCGCCGGAGACTTGCATCGCACCTCCGCGTTGACCCTCCCCGGCCCGCTCCCTAGGGTGCCCGGCCGCATCCGGCCGGTTCCGGCCGTCCCGTGTCTTCTCGCAGAACTGACGCCCATTCCATGTCCGCCCCGCCCGTCTCGTCTCCGCTCGCCCTCGACCCCGCCCTGGTGGAGGCCGCCGCCCATGCGGCCGCCTGGCCCTTCGAGGAGGCGCGCAAGCTCGTGGCGCGGCTGGAGCGCAAGCCGAAATCGGAAGTGCTGTTCGAGACCGGATACGGGCCGTCGGGCCTGCCGCATATCGGGACGTTCGGCGAGGTGGCCCGCACCTCCATGGTGCGCCACGCCTTCCGCGTGCTCACCAACGACAGCGTGCCCACGCGGCTCATCGCCTTCTCGGACGACATGGATGGCCTGCGCAAGGTGCCGGACAACGTGCCGAACAAGCAGATCCTGATCCCCGCGTTGAACCAGCCGCTCACCCGCGTGCCCGACCCGTTCGGCACGCATGACAGCTTCGGCGCGCACAATAATGCCGAGCTGCGCCGCTTCCTCGATGCCTTCGGGTTCGATTACGAGTTCCGCTCGGCCACCGAATGCTACAAGGCCGGCCTGTTCGACACGGCCCTGCTGACGGTGCTCGACCGCTACGAGGCCGTGATGGCGATCATGCTGCCGTCGCTCCGGGCCGAGCGTTCGGCGAGCTACTCGCCGTTCCTGCCGCTGCACCCGGAGACCGGGGAGGTGATGCAGGTCTCCATCGACGAGGTGCGGGTCTCCGCCGGCACCCTGGTCTGGCGCGACCCCAAGACCGGCACTGCCTACGAGACCCCGGTCACCGGCGGCCACGCCAAGCTGCAGTGGAAGCCGGATTGGGCCATGCGCTGGGTGGCGCTCGGCGTCGATTACGAGATGGCCGGCAAGGATCTGATCGATTCGGTGAAGCTCTCCGGCGAGATCGCCCGTGCCCTCGGCGGCGAGCCGCCGGAGGGATTCAACTACGAGCTCTTCCTCGATAAGGAGGGCAAGAAGATCTCGAAGTCGAAGGGCAACGGCCTGTCCATCGACGATTGGCTCGTCTACGGCACCGCCGACAGTCTTGCCCTGTTCATGTACAACAAGCCGCGCGAGGCCAAGCGCCTGTTCGTGGAGATGATCCCGCGTCAGGTCGACGATTACCTGAACTTCCTCGAGAAGTTCCCCGGCCAGGAACCGGCGCAACAGCTCGGCAACCCGGTCTGGCACCTCCATGCCGGCCATCCGCCGGCGGCCGAAGCCGTGGGCAAGGGCGGCTCGCTGAACTTCGCCATGTTGCTCAACCTCGCGGCTGTCGCCAATACCGAGGACCCGGCGGTGCTGTGGGGCTTCATCCGCCGCTATGACCCGGAGATAGGGCCGCAGACCCATCCGGTCCTCGACAAGCTGGTTGGCCATGCGCTCGCGTATTTCCGCGATCTGGTGCGTCCGGCCAAGACCTACCGCGCGGCGACGGAGGAGGAGAGGGCGGCCCTCGCCGACCTGTCGCAGACGCTGGAGGCCCACAAGGGCTCCACCGATCCGGAAGGGCTGCAGGCCGTGGTCTACGAGGTCGGGCGGCGGCACTTCCCCGACCTGTCCGGCAAGGCCAAGAGCCCGGACGGACGGCCCGGGGTGTCGCAGGCCTGGTTCACCACCATCTACAACGTGCTGTTCGGCGAGGCGCGCGGACCGCGCTTCGGCTCGTTCATCGCGCTCTACGGCGTGGCGGAAACGCAGGCGCTGATCGAGAAGGCCCTGTCCGGCGCGTTCGTGCCGGCCTCGTCCGAGACGGCCTCACTAGCGTGACCCTCGACCTCACCGATTATTCGCTGGACGGATGATCGGTGAGGTGAGGACCGGGATCCCGGCTGGCATGCAGGATCGCGACGATCTCTACAGTCCCGGCTTCATAGCGGAAGAAGATCACGTAGCTTTCGCAAGGAAAGCTACGTAGGTCGCTCTGCAATTCCGGACATGCCCGGCCGAGCCGTCCCGGGAGCGTCGCCAATCGATGGCATTGCCGGCGAAGTCGCGCAACGAACCCCTGTGCGGTGGTGAGGCTGCCACTGATTTCAGTGACGTGGGCGAGGATATCGACGAGGTTGGTTCGCGCGAAAGCGAGGAACCGAACCTTGCTCACTCCCCATAGCCCAGAGCCTTGAGTTCCGCGCTCTTTGCCGCGAGCGCGGCATCGATCTCATCCTCGCTCGCGTCGCCGCCTGCCTCAACGGCCTCGCTCAAGGTTCGACGCAGGGCCTGGAGTTTCGCCTCGCGCTCTTCGACGAGGCGAAGGCCTTCGCGAACTACCTCACTCGCCGAGCCATAGCGGCCATCCTGCACGATGCGGGAGATAAACCTCTCCCACCGGTCGCCAACAGATACGTTCATGCCGTCCTCGCCTCTCAATCGATGCGAAGAATATCATAAACGGTGCATTTTTTGATATGGGAGCGGATTAAGAAGGGGCCGGATTCAGGCGATCCCAAAAGCGCGTCTCCACCAACGGGGCCGTCGCCCTATTCCGCCCGTCCGAGCTGCCGCAGGCTCAACGCCCAGACCCGTTCCTGAAGCGCCTGATCGCGTCCGTGGCGAGAGGTCGGGACGGGACGGCATTTCGAGAAGTACAGGGCGCTGACGCCGTCCACCTCCGGCGAGGTCGCCAGATGCAGGGAGGTCGCCGCCCCATCGGCCGGGTTGCTGA
This sequence comes from Methylobacterium sp. SD274, assembly GCF_017355285.1. Lineage (NCBI taxonomy): Bacteria > Pseudomonadati > Pseudomonadota > Alphaproteobacteria > Hyphomicrobiales > Methylobacteriaceae > Methylobacterium > Methylobacterium sp. SD274. The sequence continues at coordinate 5,998 of NZ_JADIJP010000043.1, forward strand.
GGAAGGGCCGGATCAGCGACCAACTGATGCCGAACCATCCCCCGGTGCCGCCGGCGAAACCGCTGGCGATCACGCCGGGATGGAGCGAATTCACGGTGACATCTGTGCCGGCGAGGCGACGGGCGAGGGCGGCGGTGAACAGCACGTTGCCGAGCTTGGCCTGGGAATAGGCCTTCCACGTGCCGTAGCGGCGCGCCCCGTCGAGATCCTCGAGATCGATCAGGCCGCGCTTATGCGCCCTCGAGGCGACGTTCACGATGCGAGCGGGCGCGCTCGCCTTCATCAGGTCGAGGAGGTCCAGGGTCAGTTGCATGTAGGCGAGATGGTCGAGCGCCCAGGTCCGCTCCAGGCCATCCACTGTCACGTGCCGGGCATCGAAGATGGCGCCGGCATTGTTCACGAGCACGTCGAGGCGTGGATAGAGCGTCCGCACCTCGGCGGAGAGACGCCGGATCTCCGCCTGCGAAGACAGGTCGGCGAGAAATACGTCGATGACGGCGCCCGGCACCGCGTCACGGATGCGGGACGCCGCCTCGTCGGTTCGGCCGGCATCACGGCCGACGATCCCGACACGGGCGCCCGCCCGTGCCAGGCCCAGGGCCGTCTCGTAGCCGATGCCCGAGGTGGCACCGGTCACGAGACAGATCTTTCCGGGAATGGGTACGGCGTTCGCCATGGACGTCACGAACTCCCGCCGGCCCGGTTACCGATCGGATGACCGCTTAGAAGACCGCCTGGCCGACAGCCAAAGCGAGCACCACGATCACGATGGCGATCACCAGGAACACACCGAAGAGGATGCGCGACAGGGAGCGCGCGCCCGAGGCGATGCCGGTGAAGCCGAGGCCGCCCGCCAGGAGCGAGATGACGAAACAGATGAGGGCCCATTTGAGAAGGGTCATACGCGCAAAACTCCAGCGTGCGGAACGACCGATAACCCTCCTGTCGGGTCAAGCGTTCCGCTCAAGCTTGTGCGGCGTCGCGATGACGGGCGCGGCACCGGATTCGGCCTTCTCCAGGATGGTGGCGGCCAGCGCGTGATAGAGCCCTTCGCGGCAGATTAGCTTCGAGACCGCGTCGGCGATGAGGGCGGTGACCATGAGCGGGATCATCATCGCATGGTCCTGGGTCATCTCGGTGACGATGACGAAGGCGGTGATCGGCGCCTGGAGCGTGCCGGTGAGGTAGGCGACCATGCCGATGAGCACGAGCGCGCCGATGGGCACGCCCGCGAACAGGCCGTGCAGCCAGACGCCCATCCCCGCCCCGACGCTGAGGGAGGGGGCGAACAGGCCGCCGGGAATGCCGCTGATGGAGGAGAACACCGTCGCGAGGAATTTCAGCGGGGCATAGGCCGGATGCCCGGTATCGGTGCCGTGCAGCATGGCGCGGGCCTCCTCGTAGCCGGTGCCGTAGACCGTACCGCCGGAGGCGAGGCCGCAGAGGGCGACACCGAGCCCGCACAGGGCGCCGAACACGATGGGGTGGCGGCGGATGGCGCCACCGATCCGGCCGGGCAGCCCCCTGGCGAACAGGAGGGTGACGCGGCCGAACAGGCCGCCCGCGATGCCCCCGGCCACGCCGAGGATCGCCACGGCGAGCCATCCCGGCCCGAAGGGCAGGGCGGCCTTGGTGGTGCCGAAATAGGTGTAGTCGCCCTGGATCGCCAGCGCGGTCAGCCCGGCCGCGATGACGGTGGCGACGATGAGACCGCTGGTGCGCGCCTCGTAGGTCCGGCTCAACTCCTCGATGCCGAAGACGATGCCGGCGATGGGCGTGTTGAAGGCGGCGGCGACTCCCGCCGCGCCACCGGCGAGGAGGACACCCGGCAGGCGTTCCGCGTCGAGCCGGCCGAATGCCGCCATGATCGCGGCCCCCACCTGGACCGTCGGTCCCTCGCGCCCCGTCGAGGCGCCGCAGACGAGGCCCAGCGTCATGACCAGGATCTTGCCGAACGCCGTCTTGAGGGAGATCAGGGCGTTGCGGATCGCCGGGTCCTCCGTATGGCGCGCGGCGATCACCTGGGGAATCCCCGAGCCTTGCGAGTTCGGGAACACCCGAATGGCGAGCAGGATCGCGATGGCGAAGCCGAGCGGCGTCAGCACCAGGGCGACGAGGGGGGAGGGCGAGACGATCCAGCGGAATACTTCGTGCGCCCAATCGGCGAGCTTGGCCATCCCAACGGCAGCGAGCCCGACACAGAGGCCTCCGAACAGGAACAGCAGGCGCTGCCGCCACAGGGGCGCCGCATCGGAGGCCGCCCCACGCCAGCGGTCCAGTCGCCTGCGCGGCGGAGGGGAGGCGGGAGCGGGCTCAAGCATGATCGCCGGCCTGCGTGGGCGATCGATCGTCGGATGGGCGACACGTTCGTGAACCGACCCCGTCTTTCCGGGGCTGCGGAGCGGAGCCCGGAATCCAGGACCAGAGGTCGATCTTCATTCTGCTCCACCGGTGGTTCTGGATTCCGGGCTCGCCTCTGGCGCCCCGGAAAGACGGGAAGGATCACGAGCGTGTACGGCGCTTGTCCGGCACGAACCGAAGGCCCGAGGACTCTCGCCAAGCAAGCACCCTCACGAAGCCAGGACACTCGCCAGGCGAAGCCCGCGACGCAAGGCGTGTACCGCCCCTCAGCTCGTCTTGCGCGGTGTCTTTCCCGCCTTCTCCTCAGCTCGGCAGAGTTCGCCGACGGTCTTGAGATAGGCCTTGGCGTCGAATTTCCGGAGCGAGTTCTCGCTCTGGTAGCGCACCGTTCCGAAGATCGGACGGCGCGCCCAGGGGCGGTCGTGCAGGCCGTAGACCCAGGCGACGTTGGTGAAGGAATTGGCGTCGCGCCCGTCGAGAAAGTAGCGGTTGTTGAGGCGCAGGGTGCGGTTGAACCCTTCCTCCGCGCTCGGAGACCATTCGAGGATCTTCTTGCCCCAGTACATGCGCAGGTGGTTGTGCATGTAGCCGGTCACCCGCATCTCGGCCTGGGCGGCGTTCCAGTATTCGTCGTGGGTCTTGCCCTCGGCGAGTTCGGCCTCGGTGTAGACGATGGGCCGCTCGTCATCGGCGTGTTCGGCCAGGGCCTTGCGCGCCCAGTCCGGCACCGCATGCTCGAAACTGTCGTAGCGCTCCGTGTAGTTCACATGGTTCATGGCGAGCTCTCGCCGCACCACGAGTTCCTCGAGATAGGAGGCCTTGTCCTCCGACGCACCCGCCTTCGAGGCCCGTACCGCCAGGGCGATCTCCACCGGCGAGATCTGCCCGAAATGCAGGTAGGGGCTCATATGCGAGGCGGCCCCCGCTTCGGGCCGGTTGCGGTCGGTGCCGTAGGAGCCGAACGGCCCGGCGAGATAGGCCTTCAGGCGCCGGCGCGTCTCCGTCTCGCCGCCGGTGAAGCGCGTCACCGGAGCGACCTCGCGGTCGAGGCTCATTCCCGCCAGCACCGCCTCCGGGTCCGACACGTCGATCTCACTCTTCGGCAGCTCGCGCCCGGCCTTGTGTTTCACGGTGCGGGGTTTGAGCTCCTCCACATACTCGTCGAGGAGCTTCAGGATCTTGGGACGCAGGGTGCGGGCCGCGAATTCATGCTTCGGGGAGGCGACCTCCACCGGCACCACCACGTCCCCCTCCACTTGGACGACGCGGATCGTCACGGCTTTCGCGATCTCGCCGTACCAGCGCTTCTGGATGGCGAGATAGCCCCGGTCGAGGACGAGGAGGGCCGCCTTGGCCGAAAGGTCGATGGCGATCTCGGCCGGCGAGGCCTTGCGCATCACGAAATGGATGCCGCGCGCCTCCAGCCCTGCCTTCGCGTCGGCGAGCCCCTGCAACAGGAAGGCGTAGTGGCGCGCATTGGCTTCGGGAAACCCGTTGGCACCGTCGAGAAGTCCGAAACAGACGACGACGGGAAGGCCGAGCCGGTTGGCCTCCTCGATGGCGAGTTCCAGGGCCGGGTTGCAATGGGCGCGGTTGGCCTGCTGCAGCAGGTAGAGGACGTAGGAGCCGTCCGCATCGGGTTCGGCGTCGTTCAAGTCCCGTATTCGCTTCGCCTGGATCGCCATCGTGTGTCACCGCCCCGTTTCCGTCGAAGTTTGCTCTCCCGCCAAGCGGAAGGTGAAGATGAATGATCTCGCGAGGTGCGGGTCAGGGAGATGGAAACGCCAGAATTCGTAGCGTTCCACCCAATGCAGAGGCCGGGTTTCCGAATGCACTCATCGGCTTGCATCACACGGATGACCAGGAAGACTGGGGCTGATCTTGGCCTGCGACATTTTCGTTACAGCGGGATTAGGAAGTGCGACGCCACACGAAAACAGATGGCTCCGTTGCACGAACGGCCTTGCATTTCCGCCCAGGACGCTCAGATTGTGCATTGCGGGAACGCGATGGCGTCGCGCTCCCGCTGCCCTTCTTGGGCGTTTCCTCCCTAGGCTTCGGGCCGCTCTTCGGAGCGGCCTTTTTTCTGTCCGCAGTCACGCAGCGCCCGTCAGCACGGGGTGCTCATCCGCGAGCGCGGGCCCGGATCATGAAATTGTCGTAGGTGTATTCCGCCACCTGGAACCAGAGATATTCCTCGTTCCGGAAGGTCTTCATCGCCTCGTAGATGCGCTTGAAATCGGCGTTCTTGGCAGAAATCTCGGCATAGACGTCGTTGGAATGCTTCAGGGCCGTCTCCATGACGTCCTGGGGGAAGGGCCGGAGCTGGGCGCCGGCGGCCACCAGACGGCGGAGGGCGCGGGGGTTGCGCGCATCGTATTTCGCCAGGACTTCGGCATGGGCCTGGGCGGCGGCGGCTTGGAGAATGGCGCGATAGGCCTTCGGCAAGGCTTTCCAGGCCTCGGCGCCGATCCAGAAATGCAGCATCGCGCTGCCCTCCCAGAAGCCGGGGTAATGGTAGGTGGGCGCCACCTTCTGCAATCCGAGCTTCTCGTCGTCGTAGGGGCCGATCCACTCCGCCGCATCGAGGGCCTTCGATTCGAGGCCGGCATAGATCTCCGGCCCGGGCGTCGTCTGGGGCACCGCGCCGAACTTCGCCAGCACCTGACCACCGAGACCCGCGATGCGGATCTTCATGCCCTGGAGATCGGACGCGCTCTTCACCTCCCGGCGGAACCAGCCACCCATCTGCGCCCCGGTATTCCCGCCGGGGAGGCTCACCAACCCATGCTTGGCGAAGACCTCCGCGAACAGGTCGGCCGCGCCGCCCTGGAGCCACCATGCATTCTGGCCGCGGGCATTGAGGCCGAAGGGCAGGGCGGAGGCGAGAGCGAAGGTCGGGTCCTTGCCGCTGCCGAGGGTGGCCGGCGCGTGTCCCATCTCCACCGTCGCGGCGGATACCGCATCGATCACCCCCTCGGCCGGGACCGGCTCACCCGGCGCAAGCACCTGGATCTGGAAACGACCGTCCGTCGCCTCGGCCACGAGGCGCGCGAGTGTCTCCGGCGCGCCGAACAGGACATCGAGGGATTTCGGATAGTGGGAGGCCAGCCGCCAGCGCGTCTCGGGCATCGTCTCGGCCCGGGCTCCCCCCATCGACAGGGCGGCGGCACCGCCCAATCCGGCGGCGAGCAGGCTGCGGCGCGCAGGGTGTGAGGCCATGACAACTCGCTTCAAAAACTCGCTTCCCCCGTCTCTCGGTCCGTTCACGAACGGGGCAGGAGGCAAATCGATCCGATATTCCTTCGCGCGCCCTTCCTTCGGCCTCACCGGCCGAACTCCGTCAGGGAGGAGGCGCGTAGGTGAAGGTCCCGTCCTTCCAGACATAGAGCACGTAGCCCTGGGCGGTGACGTCGCCCTTGCCATCGAAACCGACCGAACCGAGGACGAGATCGAACCGCTCCGTATGGAGCGCGGAGACGATTCGGCGTGCATCCGTGCTGCGGGCGAAGTTCCCCGCCTCCACCAGTGCCTGAAGGGCGGCGTAGCCATAGATCGTCGAGCCCTCCACGTCGCCGCCCTGCGCCTTGAGCGCCTGGACCACGGCAGCCGCCTCCGGCTTGCGGCGCGGATCGAGGTAGAAGGTCATCAGCACGCCGTTGCTGGCCGGCCCGGCCGCGGTGGCGAAATCCTGCGTGGCGATAGCGGAGGTGCCGAACCATTGCGGCCGGAAGCCCCGTTCCGCCGAGATCCGCACGAGGCGGCCCATTTCGAGGGCGTCGCCCCCGTAATAGGCCACCGAGATCCCCGCTTCCTTCAGCCGGTCGGCCAGGGCCGCATCGTCTGCGTCGCTGGCGACGAAGGCGGTCGCCAGGGCCTCGTTGATGCCGATCCGGTTGAGGTTGTCTTTGGTGGCGGCGGCGAGCGCCCGGGAGCCGGGGCTCTGGTCGTTGAGGATGGCGATCTTCTTGTCGCGGAAACGCTCCGCCAGCACCGTGGCCGAGAGCTTGGCCTGGTCGTCGTCGCGCCCGCACACCCGGAACACGTTCTGGAGGCCGCGATCGGTGAGCTTGGCGGCGACGGACGCCGCCGTGACCATGGCGATGCCGTTGGCGGCATAGACTTCGGACGCCGCCAGCGAGGCGTTGGAACAGACATGGCCCACGACGAGGCGCACATCGCTCGCGGCATAATGCTTGGCGACTCCCACGGCCTTGTTGGAATCGCAGGCATCGTCCTGGACGTCGAGCTGGATCGTCTGCCCGGCGAGGCCGCCCTTGGCATTGGCGTCACGCACCGCGGCGCGGACCCCGCGAAGAACCTGCTCGCCGACGGCGACATAGGCACCCGATTGCGGAACCGCCACGCCGACGGTCACGTCGGCATGGGCGGGAGCGACGGCCAGGAACACGGCGAGACTTCCGCACGCGGCGCTTCGCGTGGTGACAGCGGATCTCGACAGCGTGGTGGCGGCCTTGCGCCGCGAGGCCAGATGGCGGGCCACGCTCGCCAGCCCGAAAAAGCAGGCCACCCGTCTCATCCTCATGTCGCCCCGCCCCAAAACTCGTCCGGTCCACTCATAAGACGAGCGGGCCCTACGAGTTGCCCCCCGGCACCCATGGCATCGTCGAGCCGTGAGGCAAGGCGGTCCATAACGCAAGTGCGTGCAAGACCCCGCGTGGTCGGTGCGGAACCGAACCGCCCCGGTCCAAGACGATCCGACCCATGACGATCCGGCCGGCCTCAGTCGAAGGAACCGCCGACGCGTACGCCGGTCATGACCGGCTGGGCCGCCGCCGAGAAGACGGAGAGGACCTTCTTGATCTCGGTGAACGGCGCGTTCGAAACGTAGACCATGTCGCGGTTGCGCATGCGGAAGGCCTGGGTGAGGAACAGGCTGTTCGGGTCGCGCATATCGACGCGATAGACCACGGGAACGAGCGGTGTCCCGAGAAGCGGGCTTCCGGGCTTCAGGCGACGGACCACCGCCGCCGGCTCGAAGCGGAAGATGAAGGTCCCGGTCGGATCGGCATCGGCATCGCGCTGACCGCGTGCCTTGGCCAGCGCCTGCGCCAACGTGATGCCCTCGGCCTGGAACGGGATTTCCGTGGCCTGACCCAGCGCGCCGACCGCCAGGAAGGTCTGGGGATCGCGCACCAGGGTGAGATTGTCGTTGGGGCGCAGGTAGATGTTTTCCTTGGGGTTCGACACCACCGTCGTCAGCGGCACCGTCGCCGTCGTACCGCCCCGCGACAAGCGCACGAAGGTCTCGTTGACGGGCGTCTTGACCCCGCCTGCGGTGGCGATGACATCGAGGATGCGATCGCCCTGGGTACCGAGCGGTACGCGGGCGCCGCCGATGGATTCACCACCGACCGTCACCGATTGCGAGACCGGCCGGGTCACGGTGACGATCACCTGAGGCTGGATCGCCTTGCCGGCGAGCTCCGTCTCGATCAGCGCCTGGACGTCCTGCGTCCGCCGTCCGGCCACCTGGATCCGGCCGGCATAGGGGATCGAGATCGCGCCGTCGCGCGAGACGACCTGCTCGGGCAGCTGCGCCGCCTTCGAGCCGGCGGAGAACGAATTGACCGTGAGCGGGCCCGAGAACAGGCCGCCCGAACCGGCTTCGAACACCGACACGGCCACGGCGTCGCCGATGCCGATCACGGATTCCGCCGGAGCGCGACGATCGCCGAAGGATGCGAACAGGCTATCGAGGGAGCGTCCGCGTAGGGCCTCCACCACGGCGGAGTTCATGTCGATGAGTTCGTAGCGGGCGAAGGTCCCTTCGCTCGTCGCCTGATCCGCGCCGTCCACCACGGCCGTGGTGGACGGGCCGGCGGCGGGCAGGAAAGCGCCGCATCCCGACACCGAAAGCGTGGTGATAAGGACGATAGGCAGAGTGCGCATGCAGTTTCGCCTGTCGGTTTCTCTCATCCGCTGCCTAAACCAAAGCCTTGTCACTGTCCGTGGCGGGTTGGACACAGTGCCGTCCCGTCGGGACGCGTGCAACGGATCGTCCCCGATACCCACATGCCGAGCTCCTGGACTTGCCGCCGGGGCTTCGCAACGGACGACGTACGGGGCTACTTGGCCGCATCTGTCTCGTCTTACTGCCGAAATCGCTCGACGGTGGGCGGATCGGCGTGCGAATTTCCCGACCTACGAGCAGGGGGCACCTGCGAGGACAGCCGAGCAGGATGCCTTTGTCTGACACGATCCCCGATCGCCCTCCCGGCGCGCGCGCCGAGCGGACCCACGGTGACGGCGCACGAAGCCCCGTGCGGCGCCGGCATGTCTTCTATGTGCCGGGCTACGATCCGGAAGGGCGTACCCGCTACCGCATGCTGTTCGTGCGGGAGCTGACGCTCCATGCCAAGAGGTTCGGGGAGCCCAAGCGCCGCCCCGGACGCGCGGTCATGGGAGCGGACGGGCTTTCCCAGCGCTGGACCGTGGCCGCCGAACCGGAGGTCGGCGGAGCGGAGACGAGCTACGACGTCCTGCTCTGGGACGACATCGTGCTCAAGGATTTCGCCCGCTGGCGCATCGTCAGCGTCCTCCTGCTGTTCGCGGGCAGCCTCCAGGCCATCGTCACCGGCATGGCGGTGAAGTTCTACCGGCTGAACTGGAAATACGGCAACGTCATCCTCTATCCGCTCGGCCTGATCATCATCCTCACCCTCGTGAGCGGCCTGATCGCACATCAGATCCATGCTCATCTGGGAGACGGATTCGCGCACAGCCTGCAATGGCCGGCTTGGGTGACGGTGCCGCTGGGCCTCGCGGCCGGCCTCGTCTGGATCAAATCCCTCGATGCCCTGCTGGAACGCGCGTTCTTCTGGCAATTGCTCAACGACTGGGTCTTCAACTGGCAGCACGGCCAGGGCCGGCGGCGCGACTACGAAACCCGCGTCGACGCTTTCGCCGCCCTGGTCGTGAACCGCCTCGCGGCATTCCGGGCGGAGGGTACGGAGCTCGACGAAATACTCATTCTCGGCCATTCGACCGGCGCGCTCACGGCGGTGGAAGTCGCCGCCCGCGTGCTCGCCGCCGATCCGGCGATCGGCACGGGAACGACGGCCTTCTCCTTGCTGACCCTCGGCTCCGGCCTGCCCATCGTCGCGCTGCAGAAGGAGGCGCGCCGGGTGCAATCGGACATCGCGAGCCTCGTCGTCTCGGAGCGGATCGTCTGGGTCGATTATTATGCCCCCCAGGACTGGATGAACTTCCCCGATTTCGATCCGGTGGAGCGCCTGCCCCTCGACCTCGGCGGCCGCCCCCCGCGCAACCCGCTGGTGCGCTCGGCCAAGTTCCGTGAGATCATCGATCCGGAAACCTACCTCAAAGTGCGATGGCGGCCGTTCCGGATGCATTTCCAGTTTCTCTTCGCCAACGATCGTCGCGGCGAGTACGACTTCTTCGCCATGGCGCTCGGCCCGCAGCGCCTGCGGGACCGGGTGAAAGGCCCCCGGATCGACACCGGCACGGCGACCGGGTCTTGAGCATCGAACCGGATCAGGGCCCGCCTCGAATTTTCATCGTGATGGGCGTCTCGGGCTCGGGCAAGAGCACGATCGCCGGGCTATTGGCCGAGCGCCTCGGGTGGGATTTCGTCGATGGTGACGCCTTCCACAGCGCGGAACACGTGGCCAGGATGCGGGATGGCCACGCCCTCGACGATGCCGACCGCGCCCCCTGGCTGGCGGCGATGTCGGCCTGGATCGGCACACGCCTGGAGACCGGCAAACCGGGCGTTCTCGCCTGCTCGGCCCTGAAGCGGGCCTATCGCGATGCGCTCGTCCAGGGGCGGGCGGGCATTCGCATCGTCTATCTCGACGGCGACCGCGACCTGATCGCGGCCCGCATCGCCCGCCGCACCGGCCACTTCATGCCGGGTGCCCTCCTCGACAGCCAATTCGCTGCGCTCGAACCGCCGCGCCCGGAGGAGGGCGCGCTGGCGGTGCCGATCGTCGGCAGCGCGGAGGCCATCGTGGCAACGATCCTGGACCGATCGGGTTTGCAGCCCGACGATCCCATCAGACAGGACACAGCATGATGTCGGGCCCTCCCTCCGGCAACCGGGCGATCGCCTTCGTGATCTCCGACGTGGACGGAACCCTCGTCACCTCCGACAAGAGCCTGACCCAGCGCAGCCGGGACGCCGTCCGGCGGCTCGACGCGGCGGGCATCGGTTTCACCATCGCCTCCGCCCGGCCGCCGATGGGGCTCACCTCGCTGATCGCCGACCTCGGCCTGCGTCATCCGATCGGCGCCTTCAACGGCAGCACCTTGTTCGCCCCGGATGGGCAGATCCTCGCCGAACATCTCCTCCCGGAGGAGACGGCCCGCCAGGCCGTGCGGCTCCTCGACGGGCTCGGCCTCGATATCTGGGTGTTCGCGCGGGGGCAGTGGAACCTGCGCGACCCCCATGGGCCCTACACCGATCTCGAACGCCGGACCCTCCAGGCCGAACCCACCCGCGTCGAGGATCTCGGTCCCCTTCTCGTGGGCGCATCCAAGATCGTCGGCGTCAGCGCCGATCCCGATCATCTGGCCGCATGCGAGAGCCGGGTCGCCGAGGCTCTGGGACACGGCGCCGACGTCCATCGCTCCCAGGCCTATTATCTCGACGTGACGCCGTACGGGCAGGGCAAGGGGACATTCGTCGACGAGATCGCGCGCCGCCTCGGGATTCCCCACGCGCGGATCGCGACCCTCGGCGATGCCGCCAACGACGTGGCGATGTTTGCGCGAAGCGGGATCTCGGTGGCCATGGGCAATGCCAATGAGGCGGTGAAACGGGCCGCGTCGGCGGTAACGTCGGGAAATGACGATGACGGGTTCGCAAAAGCGGTGGATGAATTTCTCTTGACGCGCTGACGCGCAAACCCCGCCGATCCTTGCCCCGTACGGCTCAGCTCCTTGGCAATGCTGGCGAATCCGACGGACCACGGGCCGGGGTCGCGTTCAGGCCTGTGCCACGTGCGCCACAGCACGCGGAGAAACGGCTCCGCTTTCCCGCAATCATGACAGTGGAGCCGCCTTCCGGCCTCATTTGGCCTCGACCCTTGGCCTCAGATCAAGAACGACGCCACCGGGTCTCCGAATGAATCAGCGCCTCCTGCTCCTCGCCGTGGCTGCGGCCGTCCTGCCGGGCCCGGTTCTCGGCCAAGGCACCCCGGCCCGCGACAATATCGATGCGCTGATCGAGGAGCAGGCAAAGGCAAACGGTGTCCCGGCGAGCTTCGTCCACCAGGTCGTCAAGCGCGAAAGCAACTACAATCCCAACGCGAAGGGTGGCAGCGCCCTCGGCCTGATGCAGATCAAACATGCCACCGCACGCGGCATGGGATATCGCGGGGATGCGGCGGGTCTCTACGATCCGAAGATCAATCTTCGTTACGGCATTGCCTATCTCGCCGGCGCCTATCGCACCGCCAAGGGCAACACCCACCAAGCCTATACTTATTACAACCGGGGCTATTACTACGCTGGCAAGCGCCAGGGCACCCTGGTCGCCGGCATCGAGGACACCACGGCCGCCTCGCCGCAATCGAGCGCGGCCTTCAGCGACGTGTTCACCCGAGGCTTCGGCGCGCAGCGCAAGGCGCAGCCCGATGCGAACGTCACCGCCGCCGGAACGGCCCTGGCCTATGCTCCGAGCCTGACCACTCCGCCCGTGCCGACCGAGCTGGTGGAAGTCCCGCTGCCGCCGCGCCGGCCGGCCGCCTTGTCCGGCCTCGCGCCGGCCGTGGCGGAGATCGGCCCCGCCCATGCGCCGGCCGCCACCCCCCAGGCCACGGCCTTGGCCGCCCTGTCGGTGAATCCGGCAATACCCCAGCCGGCCGCCGTCACGGGCGCCGCCGAGTTCTCCGTGACGGAGAAAGTGGAAGTGCCGCTGCCGCCGCGTCGTCCTTCGGCGGTCGTTCTGGCCTCGGTGGGCCGCCCGATCGTCGCGAAGAAGGCGCCGACACCCGGCACCATCATGGAAGCCTCGGCGCTTCCGCCCAGCCAGTAGGCCCTCGAAAGCCCGTCACCGCGTCGAGCGTCTCACCCAAAAGGCGGCAAGCGCCCCGTCTGTCCCTGATCGGGACAAAGCTGAAACCATTCAGAAACAAACATACGTGAATGTTCTCCTGTCATGCCGATTGCGGCGGGGACACGCATGTTTCGCTTGCGTATGCTCTCTTTCGACATCACATGGTGCAGTGCGGCATCGAGAGCGCATGAGGTTGCAAGATCAGGCTTCCAACGCGGAGCTTGAAGTGCAAGTCTTGTACATCGGGCCCCAAACTGACGATTGTGAAGCCTCGTCACGAGCCTGATCTTGGTCAAACGACCATGGAATGAAGGATCGCGACCGGCGCTTGGGAGCCTGCTGCAATCGATCTCGCCGGTACGAATTTCGTGCCGAGCCAAGATCGCGTGGCGGGATATGGTGAGGCCATCAGCCTCCGGGACGGTCAGGTCCGGGACGCGAACACGGAAGACGGACGACGGCATGGCCGGCGCGGCTGAACAAGAATCGATTTTTCTGGCCGAACTCGGTCGGCGTGTGAGGCATGCACGGACAGTGCGCGGCCTTTCGCGGAAACTCCTCTCCCAGACCTCGGGTCTGTCGGAGCGCTACATCGCACAGCTCGAAAGCGGGCAGGGCAACGTGTCGATCATCCTGCTGCGTCGCGTGGCGGATGCCATGGGCGTGCGGCTCGACGACATGATCGCCGTGCAGGACACCCCGCCCGATTGGCACGTGATCCGCGACCTTCTCGGTTCGGCATCGGCGGAACAGATCACCCTGGCGAAGGGCATCCTGTCCGGCCACGCCATGTCCAACGGTGACACCCCGATGCCGCGGGTGGCCCTGGTCGGCCTGCGCGGAGCGGGCAAATCGACCCTCGGCCGCCGGGTGGCGGAACGCCTGGGCTGGACCTTCATCGAGCTCAACGCCGAGATCGAGCGTGAGAACGCGCTCTCGGTGAAGGAGATCTTCGCGATCTACGGCCAGGAAGGGTATCGCCGCCTCGAACAGGCTGCCTTGCGCCGGCTCACCGAACATCCCGGCCCGATGATCCTGGCCACCAGCGGCGGCATCGTCGCCGAGCCCCTGACTTACGACCTGCTTCTCCAGGCCTTCTTCACCGTCTGGCTCAGGGCGAAGCCCGAGGAGCACATGCAGCGCGTGCGCGACCAGGGCAAGCTCGCCACCACGGGCGACCATGCCTCCGCCATGCAGGAACTGCGTGCCGTGCTGCTCAGCCGCGAGCCGCTCTATGCCCGCGCTCCGGCGGTGGTGGATACGTCCGACGTTCCCCTGGAAGAGATGATCGACCGGCTCGCCGCCGTGATCGATGCGCGTTTCGGATCGGTCGATTTCCGGCGCAGCGCCTGACACGCTGAGTATCACCGAGAGGTGGTTCGGGAAGGTAGCTCAGGAAGCCCCCCTTGATACGGGGGCGGCCTTTCCCCACGCTATGGGACGCACCCAAGGGGAACGGAGTGCTCCGTTCTCCCTTGACCCCGGGGAGAGTGTTCTCCCGTATCGGCTCCCGGCACGGCCGTCCGGCCCCTGACATGGCGATCCGGCCGCATAGGCCCCGCCCGCCATAGACCCCGCATCGCGGAGGAATCCATGTCCGCCAGCCCCTTCTCGAATCCCGCAATCGGGAACGAAGCCATCGCCGGCACCGTCGATCCGGTCTGGTCGCGCCTGCGCGGCGAGGCAGAAGCCGTGGTTCGCGAGGAGCCTCAACTCGCCTCCTTCATCGTGGCGACGATCCTCAACCAGGCGACGCTCGAAGCCGCCGTGTCCCACCGGGTCGCCGCGCGCCTCGGCCATCCGTCGCTTCCGGCCGAGCTCGTGGCGCATGGATTTCACGAGGCCATCGCCGCCGACCCGCGCATCGGCGACAGCTTCCGCGCCGATATCGGGGCCGTGCTGGACCGTGACCCTGCGGCGGGCCGCGCCATCGAACCCGTGCTGTACTTCAAGGGATTTCACGCCATCCAGGCACACCGGCTGGCGCATTGGTACTGGACCAGCGGCCGGCGAGACTTGGCGCTCTACCTGCAGAGCCGCTCGTCCGAGGTCTTCCAGACCGACATCCATCCCGCCGCCCGCATCGGACGCGGCATCTTCCTCGACCATGCCACCGGCGTCGTCGTCGGCTCCACCGCCGTGATCGAGGACGACGTCTCGATCCTGCACGCCGTGACCCTCGGCGGCACCGGCAAGCAAGGCAGCGACCGCCACCCCAAGATCCGCCGCGGCGTCATGATCGGTGCCGGCGCCAAGATCCTGGGCAACATCGAAGTCGGAGAATATGCCCGCGTCGCGGCCGGTTCCGTGGTCCTGCGCCCGGTGCCGGCCCACACCACGGTGGTGGGCGTGCCCGCCCGCGTGGTCGGCACCGCCGGTTGCGCCGAGCCGGCGCGCGCCATGGACCAGTTCGTCAATATCGACCAGTTCATCCACATGGCCGAGGGCATCTGAACCGGCCGGCCCGCGCGTGCCCGCAGCGACTTGCCCGTGGCGAAGCGGCGTGGCAAGCGGTGCCCATCCGGAGGGACTCGGTCGCTCGAAGCGAGCCCGGCCTCCACCGACCATCGACGAATCAAGAGGCGAACGCGTGAACAAGACCGACATCACGAAGGTCCAGGACTATATGCGCCGGACATTCGCCAACACGAATATCCGTCTCGTCGCCCGCCCCAAGAAGGACGATTCCGCCGAGGTCTATATCGGCGAGGAATTCCTCGGCGTGGTCTCCGTCGATGACGAGGACGGCGACCGCTCGTTCAACTTCGCCATGGCGATCCTCGACATCGATCTCGAAGACTAAAGCCGAAGCAGCCATAGAATCGCGCAAGCCGGTCGCGGACGTTCGCAAGCCACGACCAGCACAATGCCCGAATGCACGTAGTCCTCCCTGTGCGTCGGCTCATCCCGACGCCGGGACATCCTTAACAACTCGTAAACGCTCTGGCAGAGTGCGTGCTCAATCCGTCATCAACGGTCGAGCGCGCCATGGATATCAGCCCCTCCGCCATCGAATCGATAAAGACCCTGTGCGTCGGCCTCGCCCTGTCGGGCCTCCTCGCCAGCGCCTTCGAACTCGTCTCGGACCGTCGCGCGAGCTTCAGCCTGCTGGAACGCGGCGGCGTCGGAGCGGTGGCGGCCCTGCCGATCCTGGCCTTCGGCGCGCCCTTCATCATCCTGCGCAACACCGTACGAGGCCGGCGGATCGAGCGCCGCCCAATCCCCTTCGTCATGATCGCCACCATCGTCGCCTGCGGCTGGAGCCTGCTCTCGGGCCGGGTCGCGCTCGATCTCGCCCATTTCATCACCGGCTGAGCAGGGCGAGCCGCAGCGGCGGCCGGATGACGGTGCGGGACATCGCATTGCCTGGCGCCATGGCCCGTCCGGCGCGGACGGATCGGCACCGCCCCTCTCAGCGGTTGGCGGTGGCCACCGGCGAGGCGACGCCGTTGAGCGAAACCCAGGCCATACCGTCCTGGCCCTCGCGCTTGACATAGGTGTAGCCGGTGCGCGGCGCGGACAGGATCGCGGTGGTCTTGTTGTCGAGGATGAGATCGCCCTTGTCGGTGCGGACCATCAGGACCGCATGGCCTTCGCCGATATCGTCGATGACCACGGTCATCCGCAGAGCGCGACGGGGGAGCCCCCGCTCCACCAGCATCCGACGCTTCAGAAGCTGGAAATCCTCGCAATCGCCGAAGCCGTCATCGGGAAAGTCCCAGCGGTCGACGACGCCCCAATGGGCCATGTCGGTGATCGGATGGATGCGCGCGTTGACGCGACGGTTGACGCTGGTGAGCGTGCGCCAGATCGCCGGATTGAGGGCGATGATCGCGGGCTGCGACGTGTCGACGATGCATTCGGCGGGGTATTTGGCGCAGAACCCGTTCCAGGCCGCCACCGGCCGGGCGCCGCCACTCTCGTTCACCGCCGGCGCATCCTGCAGGGCAGCGACCGGGCGCGCTTGCGTCGCGGCCCCACCGAGGAGCAGGATGGAGCCGACCAGGGACAATTTGGCCGCACGTCCAATGCGTCGCCAAGAAAGCCCGCAAGAAAGCCCGCAAGTAACCCCGCAAGTAACTCCGTATGAGAGCCCACTTGCCGAGTAGCTTCCGCCGTCGACGCCTCGCAGAACCGCGTGCCGCATTCCGGTCGCCCTGCCATTCGTTGCCGAAGGCAAGAAACTGGCACGGCCAGGGCCAGGGCTCAATCCAAAAGTTAAACTCGAATTAACTTCCCACATCGCCATGGGTTCCATGGCACAGACGTGATGTTTTCGTGCAACCCAAGAGAATCCGGTTCAGCGGTTCGCAGTGGTCACCGGAGACGTAACACCGCCTAGCGAAACCCAGGCCACGGAATCCTGGCTCTCGCGCTTGATGAAAACGTAACCGGTCCGATACCAGGGCATGATCTCGCTGGTCTTATTGTCGAGGATGAACTCGCCCCGGTCGGTGAGGAGCGTCAGCACGGCATGCCCTTCGCCCTTCTCGTCGATGACCACGGTCATCCGCATGGCGCGGCGGGAGAGGCCGGCATCGGCGAGACGCTTACGCTTGACCAGCTGGAAATCCTCGCAATCTCCCATTCCGTCCTCTGCGAGGTCCCAGCGGTCGGCTTCACCCCAATGCTCCGTATCGGTGACGGCACGCAGACCGGTATTCACCCGACGATTGACCGAGACGATCAGGCTCCAGGTGGCGGGGGTGAGGGCGATACGGGGCGGCTCGTTCGCGTCGATGGCG
>NZ_JADIJP010000044.1:0-23132 GCF_017355285.1 Methylobacterium sp. SD274
CCGATCCGGAACTGCCTCCCGACCTTAGCCCTTAGGGGACGAGAATCCTACCGGGCCTTTCGGCCCCCGGCTACGACCTAGGGTGCGAACGAGTTCCCGCCCGCGTCAGCACCGAAGCGTCGGGTCGCTGCTGCCCCTGTCTGCATCCGCGATCCGCCCTAGGACCGCGAGGCACGATTCCCAATACGACCAATCACTACGAGGAGAACACTCATGGCATCGGCAGTCCGACTGACGCGCACCGCCCCCCCCGAGATCATGGCCCTCGAACGGGTCGATCAGCCCGCCCCCGGTCCGAACGAGGTCTGGGTCGATCACGAAGCCATCGGGGTCAACTACCTCGACGTCATGCAGCGCAAGGGTGCCGCGCCCATTCCAGTCCCCGGGGGGCTCGGGCTTGAGGCGGCCGGACGCGTCGGCGCGGTCGGCCCAGGCGTCGGCAACATCTCCGTGGGCGACCGGGTCGCCTACATCCTCGGGGGGCCTGGCAGCTACGCCACCGGGCGGCTCTACGCGGCCGAGCGTCTGGTCCCCATCCCGGAGTCGCTCACCTTCGAGGACGCCGCCGCCATCCTCTTCAAGGGCATCACGGCGCAGTACCTCCTAAAGACGACCTATTCCGTGGGTTCCGGTACCGTCGTCCTGCTCTACGGCGTCGGCGGCGGCGTCGGGCAGCTGATGGCCCCCTGGGCCAAGCATTTTGGCGCGACCGTGAACGGGGTCGTCTCGAAGGAGGCCAGCGTCGAGCGCGCCAAGGCATCCGGATGCGACGCCGTTCTGGTCTGGGGTGCCTGCGACCTGCCTGCGGAAGTCTCCAGGATCACGGACGGCCGGAAGGCCCACGTGGTCTACGACGCAATCGGGCGCGACACCTTCCAGGCTTCCCTGGACAGCCTCGGAGCGCGCGGGGTCTTCGTATCGTTCGGCGCCTCGACAGGTGCGCCGCCGCCGGTGGAGGTCTCGACGCTCGGCAAAAGCTCACTGTTCCTGACGCGCCCGTCGCTGGCGACGCACGCCACCGACGTCGCGGAGTACCAGCAGCGGGCGGCGGACGTGTTCTCCGCCGTGGCGGACGGCATCATCAAGCCGGCGATCTGGAAGACCTACCCCCTCTCCGAGGTCGTTGCCGCCCATACCGCGTTGGAGCAAGGCGCTTCGGCCGGAACGATCCTGCTGAAGCCATGAGACCGTGATGGATCGGTGGCCTCGGACCGGAAGACACAATCAAGGGTTCTGGGAGGTCTCTCCCATCACCTCACGCCGCATGAGGGTCCAATCGACGAGCGCCTCAATAGAAGGGCCGAGCGCCACCCCCATCTCGCTCAGCGCATACTCCACCTTTGGTGGCACCTGCGGATAGATCGTCCGAGTGAGGATGCCGTCCTTCTCCAGCTCCTTGAGTTGCTGGATCAGCATCTTCTGGTTCACGCCCTCGACGCGTCGCTCCAGTTCCGAGAAGCGGAGCGGTGCCTTGGCGGCGAAGAGCTGGAAGATGATGACGATCTTCCACTTCCCCTCCAGCACACGGAGGGTCTCGCTCGTGGCAGTAGCCCAGACGAGTTGCTGTTTCGGGTCCGCGCACTGCCAATCCCGATCGACCATCACACTTACCTTTAGGTGGGTATCCCACTTTTCGGTGGGTTCTTGCTGATATCTATACCTACCCCTAGATCCCGCTGCGACGCAACAAACCGAATCGGGTTCAAGGCATGAAGATCGCCATCATCGGCACCGGCCATATCGGCAAGACATTGGTCCAAAAGCTCAGCGCAGCCGGACACGACGTGAGGGTGGCGAACTCGCGCGGCCCGGAAGCCATCCCGGTGGACCTCCTTGCCAACGGTGCCCGTGCGACGACGGTCCCGGATGCGGTGAAGGACGTCGATGTCGTCATCCTGTCCATCCCCCTGAATGGCATCCCGAAGATCGCCCCGTTGGTCCGTACCCTCCCGTCCGAAACCGTCGTCGTCGACACCTCGAACTACTACCCGATGCGCGATGAGCGGATCGACGCGATCGAGGCCGGTCAGGTGGAGAGCCTGTGGGTGGCCCAACAACTTGGCCGGACCGTCGTCAAGGCGTGGAATGCCATCGGCTCCGCTTCGCTCGCGGAGAAGGGTTCCGCCCCCGGCACCCCGGGACGTATCGCCATCCCTGTGGCAGCTGACCGCGACCAGGACCGCAGGATCGGCATGAGCCTCGTCGAGGACACCGGCTTCGACGCTTTCGACGCGGGGCCGCTCGCAAGCTCATGGCGTCAGCAACCCGGTGCCCCGGCCTACTGCACGGACCTGACACTCGACGAGATGCCGGCGGCCCACGCGGCGGCCAAGGTGGATCGCCTGCCCAAGCGACGCGACCTTGCGGTTGCGGTCATCCAGGAGCGTGTCGGCGACGGTACCACGAATCCCGACGCGGATTTCGCCGTCCGCCTATCGCGCGCGATCTACGGTTAGGAGCCGGCCGGCCATTCCCCAAATAACATCGACCATAAAGATCGGCATCATCGGCACTGACGACAGATAATTGGAATAGGAACGCCGATCTCACACTCGCAAAAACAATCACGGGAGTTCGACCATGTCAGTCAAAGGCAGCGGAATTACACCGATCAGGTCCACCCTCATGCGAGACGGACCCCTCGAAACCAATCGCAAAACCACCCTGGACCGCATCTCTAGGTCGAGCGGCGTTGGCCGAACCAATGCGGCGTCTACCGTCGGCTTCGAGAGCCTGAAGGTTCTGGCTTCGGGTGCCATCATCCTTGGCAGCGCATGCGGTGCCCTGACGGTCCCCGCTGACGCAGCGGAACAGAAAAAGCCATCGTCCGCGGCAATGGCCTGCGACGATGGCCTCAAGACCGCCATGGGAGCCAATGCCGACACGAAGGTCCTGCTCGTAAGATCGTTTAAGAAAGGGGAGCCGCTGCTCCTCACGGGAGCTCTGAGCGCCACCACCCCGAAGGCCGGGGGGGATCTGTGTCTGGTCAAGCTCTTGGTCGGGCCTGGAAACAAGGGGCCCGAGGGGGCGCCGTCCACCTCGGCTGGTATCGGTATCGAGGTTCTGCTCCCGAGCCGCGACACCTGGAACGAACGTATTCGCGCCTAGAGGCTGTTATGAACTTCCTGTTAGTTTCGCGGCCTGTTTGAGCATGAGGCAGACGAAGGCGACGATGTGGAGATCTGCGAGGGTGCTGGGATAGCGCTCGTAATCTTTGACGAGGCGGCGGAAGCGCGTCGCCCAGGCGAAGGAGCGTTCCACCACCCAGCGTCGCGGCAAGAGGACGAAGCCGCGCTTGGCCTCCGGGAGTTTGACGACCTCCAGTTCGATGCCGTGCGCGCGGGCGGCCTTGGCCGGCTTCTCGCCGGTATAGCCCTGGTCGACATAAGCCAGGTCGACGCTGTCCCCGGTGGCGGCCTGCACGGCCTTGGCCAGGCGACCGACCTGACCACGGTCGTCGGCATCGGCTGGCGTGACATGCAGCGCCAGGAGGTGGCCCAGCGTGTCGACGGCCAGATGGACCTTCGAGCCCTTCTTGCGCTTGGCCCCATCATAGGCGGCCCGCTCGCCGCTCTCGGGCGTCGAGCGCAGGGTCCGACTGTCGAGGATGGCCGCTCTCGGCTCGGGGTTGCGGCCGGAGGCCAGGCGCAGGAGCGCCCGCAGATCGTCGGCCAGTTGCTCGAAGCATCCCGCTGCAAGCCAGCGCTGGGCCTGCTGGTAGACGGCTTCCCAGGGCGGGAGATCGTTGGGCATCCACCGCCACGGCGCGCCCGTCTTCACGACGTAGCGCAGCCCGTTGAACACCTCGCGCAAGCTGTACTCACGCTGCCCCGCATCCTCGCGCAGCAGCGTCAGATAGGGGGCGACCAGCGCCCATTCATCATCGGAAACGTCGGACGGGTAGGCGGCGCGCGAAGAGGTCATACCTCCTCATCTGGATTCCCAACCGCACAGGTCCATAACAGCCTCTATGGCAACAGCGGCTGGTCCGGTACGCCGCAATCCAGCCTTTCCGCCATTGCGAGCGATGACATCCATGCGGCTGCGGCGGCGAAGGGTTTCGTGGTCGCGACATCCGACAATGGGCATGTCGGATCGCCGATAGATGGCTCGTTCGCCATGAAGCCTGACGGCAGCATCAACATCGTCGGATGGAAGGACTTCTCTGAGAGAAGCCTGCAAGAACTGGCCGACAAGACCAAGAAGGTGACAAAGGCATTCTATGGGCGGGCCCATCGATACGCCTATTTCGACGGCTTCTCAACCGGTGGCCGACAGGGCCTGAAATTAGCGCAGGCATTCCCCGACGCCTTCGATGGCATTCTCGTCGGCGCCCCGGCCATCAACTGGAGCAAATACCATACTGCCAACCTTTACGGGCAGATTGCGATGAAGCAGGACCTGGGGCAACTCATCGGCACAGACAAGCTCAAGGCCGCGACTCAGGCGGCCATCAAAGCATGCGGCGGTTCTGAACTAGGGTTCATCATCGACCCCCTGTCGTGCCGGTATGATCCCGCGAAGGATACGGCGAACCTGTGCAAGAACCCGGCCGACAAATCCGACGCCAGCGAGGGAAACACCTCGAAGACGTGCCTGACGCCCAAGGAAGCGGCTGTCATCAACAAGGCTTGGTATGGCCAAACGGCCAGCGGCACCGTTCCCGCACCTGCGGATGACAATGGAAACGGGAACGATCTTTCGGGCAAGGAGCGTATTTGGTTCGGTTACACGCGCGGGACCGACCTGGTGACTTCATCGGTCGGGGGAGGGTTCGGCGTGGTCCTGGCCGCCGACCAGACAGCCCTGGAACTCCAGAACCCTACTTTGGGGAGCACCTACCTCAACAATGCCACGGGCAAGGGGACGAACCGTTGGCTCGACGCCTTGAACTACGGCGGGTTGACGGACGCCCAGGCAAAGGGTGTTCAACTGCAGCCTGAGTTCAGCGCCATCAACACGGACAATCCCGACCTGACCAAGTTTGCCGCCGCCGGCGGCAAGATCGTCATGTACCAAGGCATGGCGGATGAATACATCCCAGCACAGGGAGCGATCAATTACTACGACCGCGTGACGTCCCGGATGGGCGGGACCGAAGCGGTTCAGAAGTTCAATCGCCTTTATCTCGTCCCCGGCTTCACGCACAGCGGACGTTCCGAAGGTGCGCCCTCCGTGCCGGTACCTCAGCCGTCGTCAGGTCGGGACGAGATGTTCGTCGCGCTGCAGAATTGGGTCGAGAAGGAAGACGTTCCCGCGATCATTCGTATCAAGTCCAGCGACAACACCGTTTCTCTGCCGCTGTGCGTGTATCCGCAGAAGACGACCTACCGCGGAACCGGAGCCGTGAAGGCGCTGGAAAGCTACTCCTGCAACTGATCGGCTAGGGGACGTCGGACGTCCGTGGGACCACGCGCCTCGGAGCATGGAAGGGTCGTGCTCCGGGGTGCGTGCGCGGGGTGCGCAGTCCCGGAGCATTGGTCGAAGTTTGCAGGGGCTTGGCGCCGCCCAGCCTACGTTCAACTCCCAAAATCCTCAGGAGATCGACATGGCCCACGGCATGAACCTCCGGGTGAACGGGCAGACGAGGCAGGTCTCCTTGGATGATCCCGACACGCCTCTTCTGTACGTGCTACGGGACGACCTCGGGCTGCATGGTCCCCGCTTTGGGTGCGGCCTTGGGCAGTGCGGGGCCTGCACGGTGCATATCGACGGGCAGGCGGTTCGGTCCTGCATCACGCCCGTATCGAGCCTCGACGGGGATCCGGACATCGTCACCCTCGAAGGTCTCGGCTCGCCCGAGGAGCCGCATCCCGTCCAGGCGGCCTTCATCGCCGAGCAGGCCGCGCAATGTGGCTACTGCATCAACGGGATGATCATGCAGTCGGCAGCCTTCCTGAAAGAGAACCGGAAGCCCGACGCGGCGGCGATCAGGGAGGCCCTGGCGAACAACCTCTGCCGATGCGGCACCCACCTTCGCATCGTTCGCGCGGTCCAGCGCGCATCCGAATCCCTTTGAGGAGGCCAGCATGCCACAACGGATGCACCCGACGGTCTCACGCCGTTCCCTCCTTCAAGGGGGCGGTACTCTCGTCGTTGCTTTCACCATGGGCGGTCCCGCCTGGTCACGGGGAGGAACGGGGCCGAGCAAGCCGAACGAACTCACCCAGGTCGACAGCTTCCTGAGCATCGACGTCAATGGTGACGTGACGCTGTTCACCGGAAAGGTCGATCTCGGCACCGGCGTCCGGACGGCGATGGCCCAGATCGCGGCGGACGAACTCGACCTGCCGATGGCACGGGTCACCGTGGTTCAGGGCGATACCGACCTGACGCCGGACCAGGGCCCCACCTACAGCAGCCTGTCCATCCAGAAGGGCGGCCTTGAGGTGCGCCGCGCTGCCGCGACTGCACGCGCCCGGCTCCTGTCCGTGGCCGGCGAGCGGCTCGGGGTCATCCCCTCGGCGCTCGTTTCCGAGGATGGCATCGTCCGGCCGAAGGCAGGCGGCAAGGCCCTGACCTACGCCGAACTCGTGGGCCATGGCAGCTTTGAGGTGGCGCTCGACAAGGAAGTCGTCACCAAGAATCCAGACGATTTCAAGCTGGTCGGCAAATCCGTGCCTCGGGTCGACATCCCCGGGAAGGCGACCGGACGATTCACCTACATGCAGGACGTCCGGGTCCCCGGGATGGTCCATGCCCGGGTCGTTCGTCCGCCCGCCATCGGCGCCACGCTGCAGGGCGTGGATGAAAGCTCGGTCGCCGACATTCCCGGCCTGGTCAAGGTCGTCCGCAAAGGTAATTTCCTTGCGGTCGTCGCCGAGCGAGAATGGGCGGCAATCAAGGCCGCCGACGCGATCAAGGCCCGGTGGTCGACCTGGGAGGGGCTGCCGGAGCAAGCCAAGCTCTGGGACCACGTCCGCGCCACCAAGGTCAACAAGGACGACGTCAGGAGCGACGTCGGCGATACGGACGCGGCCCTCTCGAAGTCCGGCAGGACCCTGGAAGCGACCTATGACTTCGCCATCCACACGCATGGCTCCATCGGTCCCTCCTGCGCGGTCGCCGAGTTCAAGGACGGGCGGCTCACCTGCTGGAGCGCCTCCCAGATGACGCACGAACTGCGCAAGCAACTCGTGGCGATGACCGGGCTCGCCCCGGAGGCGGTCCGCTGCATCTATGTCGACGGCGCGGGATGCTATGGCCGTAACGGCCACGAGGACGCCGCGGCGGATGCCGTTCTGGTCGCCCGCGCCGTCGGACGCCCGGTACGGGTTCAATGGTCGCGGGCCGACGAGCATGGCTGGGACCCCAAGGGACCGCCGACCCTGATCGACCTGAAGGCGGGACTCGACGCCGAAGGCAACGTCGCGGCTTGGTCGTCGAGTTTCCTCGTCCCGGAAGGAGCCATCGGCAACGTGCCGCTGGTTGCCGCCACGCTGGCCGACCTGCCGCATGAGACGAAGATCTCCCCCGGCAACATCATCCAGAACTCGGCGCTGCCCTACGCCTTCCCGAACGTGCGCACCGTCTGCCATCGCTTGGCCAATACGCCGTTTCGCGCGTCCTGGATCCGAACGCCCGGTCGCATGCAGAACACCTTCGCCAACGAGGCCTTCCTCGACGAATGTGCCGCCGCGGCCGGTGCCGACCCCCTGGATTACCGAGTCCGGGCACTCAAGGAACCTCGCGGCGTCGAGGTCCTCAAGCGGGTGGCCGACCTGGCGAATTGGCAAGGAGGCCCGACCCCACGCAAGCGGGAGCAGGGCGACGACGGGGTCCTGCGGGGTCGCGGCCTCGCCTACGTCCGCTACGAACTTTACCGCACCTACGTTGCGGCCGTCGCGGAGGTGGAGGTCGACCGCCGGACCGGCATGGTCCGGGTTCCCCGGTTCTACGTGGTCCAGGATTGCGGGCAGATCATCAATCCGGACGGCGTGCGCAACCAGATCGAGGGCAACGTCATCCAGACCGTCAGCCGCGTCCTGAAGGAGGAGGTCACCTTCGACCGTGGCCAGGTCACCAGCCTCGACTGGGCGAGCTACCCGATCATCACCTTCCCGGAAGTGCCCGAGGTGGTCATCGAGCTCGTGGACCGTCCCCGGGACGAGCCCTGGGGTTCGGGGGAGCCTTCCGCGGCCATCATCCCGGCGGCCGTCTCCAATGCGATCTTCGACGCGACCGGCGCGCGCATGCGGTCGGTGCCTTTCACGCCTGCGAAGGTGAAGGCGCAGATTGAAGGGCCGAGAAGACAATAAGGCAATTGCGGGTAGTAAAGGTCTGCTTTTTCGCTCCTCGGATCAAAAGCAGACTGGTAACTTTTCACCCGACCCGGTCATAGAACGGACGGACGGGTCCCGACCGAGGCCGTGTGAGAACGCAGGTTTGACCGACACCGGTGGCAAACGCGTGGGAGCGTCAGGGATCGAAGCAGCGGCACTCAGACCCGGATGCCCGCGATCAGCGGACCGACACCGAAGATCTGGATCATCCGCTTCACGTTGTAGGTCAGAACGTAGAGGCTCATCTCGGTTTTGACCTTCGCCAGGGTCCGGGTCAGGAAGTGGGTCGCTCCCATCCACGCCTTCAGGGTCCCGAACGGGTGCTCCACGGTCTGCCTGCGGATCTTCATCGCGTCCGGCATCCGGTCGAGCCGACCCTGCATCGCGTCGATGACGCCTTCGTGCACCCAGCGCTTGACGCGTTTGACGGTGTCGGCGGTGCAGCGGGGCTTGAGCGCGCAGGTGTGGCAGGCCGTCAGGTTGCGATAGTGATCGATCTCGTCCCGACGATCGGACCGGGTGATCCCCTTCGTCAGATGGTGCCCGGCCGGGCAGGTGTAGTGATCCTTCGCGGCGTCGTAGACGAAGTCCTGGCCGGTGAAGAGACCGCGCTTGGCGTTGCCGGAGGTCAGGGTCTTGGGCACGCAGGGCAGCACGCCGGTGCCTTCGCAGGCCCGCACCTGGTCGCCGTTGAGGTAGCCCCGGTCGGCCAACACGGTCAGCGTCCCGCACCCGGTCGCCTCCTGCGCCTTCAGGCCCATGGGGGCGAGTTGGGTCCGGTCGTTCCCGACGTTGGTCACGTCGTGCGCCACGATCAGGTGATGCTCAGCATCCACCGCAGCCTGAACGTTGTAGCCGACGAGCCCCGTGCCCTTGCCGCTTGTGGCCATGGACCGCGCGTCGGGATCAGTCAGCGAGACTTGGCCGTCGGGCGCAGCCTCGACCTGCTCGCCCATTGCCTGGAGAGCCTTCATCTGCTCGCGCAGACCCGCGATCTTCTCCGTGAGCCGCGTCGTGCGCGCCTCGGCTACGTCGCTCTGTTCGCGGTCGGCCCGGTCCAAGGCCACGAGGTAACGGCCGATGCTGGCCTCGACCTGCGCGAGTCGAGCTTCGACCTTGGCGGCGGTGAAGTTCTTGTCGCGGTTGTTGACGGCCTTGAACTTCGAACCGTCGATGGCGACGACGGCCTTGCTGAACAGGTTCAGCCGGCGGCACAGCACGACGAACTGCGCGCAGGCCGCCTGGATCGCCGGGCCGTTGTTCTTGCGGAAGTCAGCCAGCGTCTTGAAGTCTGGCATCAACCGGCCGGTCAGCCAGATCAGCTCGATGTTGCGCTGGGTCTCACGCTCCAGGCGGCGGCTCGACGGGATGCGGTTGAGATAGCCGTACAGGTAGATCTTGAGCAGTGTCGCCGGATGATAGGCCGGACGGCCGGTCGCCTCTGGCACCGCGCCTGCAAAGCCGAGTGTCGTCAGATCGAGCTCATCGACGAACACCTCGATGAGACGGACCGGATTGTCGGAGGTGACGTAGTCATCCAGACAATCGGGAAGGAGCGTGGCCTGCTGACGATCCTCGCCTGCGATAAAACGCTTCATCCCGACCTCCTCAGATCGGAAATTACTCTACCAGATCAATGCGTTTTCACACAGCCTGGACCCAAACCGGTCGGTTGGTTGGCCATAGGCGCTTCCAACAAGCGGTCATTCATCGGCCGTCCAGCAGCTTCGGCTCGGGGTAGCGAGCGGACCTCAGCCCACCGCCGTGAAGTGGACGTTTCGGTTCCGCCCCCTCTTGTTCGTTGGCAGCGATGTAGGTCTATCCGAGTCCTACCATCCACGCGCTCAAAGACCGCATCAGACGCCTGATAGGGTCTCCGCTTGATCAAAGCGGTCGCCGTAGCAGCCAGCCCGCGTGGCGTCTGAGCGAAACCCAAATCCGCCATCCCGAAGGTATCAAACGGTTTGGTATGTGACACGTCTCGTCCGAACCTCTTTATGTCGGCGCAAAACGCGGCGCGGCCCCCAGGGCAGTGCCGTTTCACATTGGCGGCAGGCTCCGCAGCCGCATCGGCACGCATCCACGGCCACACTTAAATCCCATGCTCCAAGAAAAATCGGAGGTCCAACTTGCCGGATTATCCCGGGTAGATTAGGTAACGGCCAGCGAAAGTGCGACACGACTCGGCACGACTCGCCGTTCCGAAGACTATCGCGTGACGACGTCTTGAAGTCGCATACTGTGATTCAAGCTGACTTAAGGATATCTCTCGATGACCTATCGCCTGCCTGCCGCCCTGTTTGCCACCGTCCTCGCCCTCGGTGTCGCCGCCCCGGCGTTCGCCGCCCCCGCCACCGTCGCGGCGTTCGATCCCGACAAGGACGGCACCATCGACCTCAAGGAGGCCCAGGCCGCCGCGTCCATGAAGTTCGACATGCTCGACCCCGATAAGGACGGCACCCTCGATGCTAAGGAGCTTGCCGGCCTGATGACGGCCGCCGAGATGAAGGCCGCCGACCCAGATACCGACGGCACCCTCGACAAGAAGGAATACCTCGCCGTGGTGGCCGCGCGCTTTAAGGCCGCAGACCCGGATGCCGAGGGCACCATCGACGCCAAGGAGCTCTCCTCGCCCGCCGGCGCTTCCCTCGCGATGTTGCTGAAGTAGGATCGTCTCACGGGGCGGCCGCCCCTCAAGGAGACCCGTATGCGGATCAACCTCGTTCTGCCGGCCGCCCTCGTGATGGTGACAAACGCTGGGCCCGTCCTGGCCTCGTCCTTTACCGACCCAACTTCGTCGTTCACCAGAGCTTGGCTGATGCATGAAGGCAGTCATTTGCATAGAGACAGTCGAGGCTTATACGTCCCTGAACAACCGATCAAAGACCATGGCTAGCGTTAAGTGAAAACCCACCTGTGCTGTCATAAATCAAATCGTCGGAGAAAGAGCTAGACGACTGCACTCGGCTTTGATTTGGACCTAGAGATACTTCAGCCAGGCGATATCACGACGTGCCACCTTGAAGCGCGAGAACCACGCCGTCGGACAGTACAAGGGTACGACCAGCCCGACGTACCAGGCCAGCACCCAGCCATAGCTTGCGACCCCGAACACCGTGCCCTGTGTCGGGCCCCAGATGGCGGCGGCACCGTGATACAGGAGACGCAGGATCGTCAGGTGGAACAGGTAGAAGAACATCGGCGCACCGCCGAACACTGCTAAAGCCGCGATGACTGGGGCGTCGCGCATTCGTTCAAGCGCGATGAGGAGCAGCGCCCCAATCCCGAGCGTCAGTAGCAGGAACAGCAGCGAGGGGGGATACTTCGTCAGCGAGACGAAGCTAATCGTGGTTCGAAGCGCGTCGCCCTCGACGACGAACCAGGGCTTGTCGCCGTAGCCGTTCGCCAGACGCAGGACCAAGAAGGCGACGAGCATCCCGCAGCCGAGGGCCAGGAACTGGCGCTCGCGGGCGCGCGGGGCGACTTCGGGCAGGAACCACGGACCGATTGCGTAGCCGAGCACGATCACACCTATCCACGGGAGCACCGGGTAGGTCGTCTTTGCGACCAGCCCCAAGGGCAGCGCGATGACGTCGCGCTGGTGCAGCATCGCCCAGACCGCAAAAAACGGTTGTTCAGGTTGGAGGTGGATCGGGTCGAGGAGGTTGTGGCCGCAAACGATCAGCAGTCCGACCGCGAGGAGGACAGGGCGTGGAAGGCCGACCAGCACCGCCAGGACGATCATGCAGACGCCGATGCACCAGATCACCTGCAGCCAGAGCGTCGGACTGGCCACGCCCCAGTACAGTTCCGACAGATAGAGGACCTCCAGCGCCATCAGCACGAGCCCACGCTTTAGCAGGTAGGCCCGTGTCTCCGCCAGCGTGTGCCGGGTACCGAACAGGTACGCAGCCATGCCGGTCACCGCGACGAAGATGGGTGCGCACAGGCTGACGACGAGGCGGGCCAGGGCCACGGCCGGCAGGGCGGTCCGGGCGTCGACCGGGTCGGCCACGGGCACGTGCAGGAACCAGGTCTCGCGCAGGTGGTCGAGGAGCATGAGCACCATGACCAGCCCGCGCAGGGCATCGATGGAGGCGATGCGGCCTGGCAAGGTTGGCGCGCGAACCGACGCCTCGGGCT
Organism: Methylobacterium sp. SD274; assembly: GCF_017355285.1. Taxonomy (NCBI): domain Bacteria; kingdom Pseudomonadati; phylum Pseudomonadota; class Alphaproteobacteria; order Hyphomicrobiales; family Methylobacteriaceae; genus Methylobacterium; species Methylobacterium sp. SD274. The sequence continues at coordinate 12,426 of NZ_JADIJP010000044.1, forward strand.
TCTCCGGCTGCACGCCCATCAGAACCGTGCCGTCATGCTGACGGTGACCCGCCGCGGCTCGCCGACGCCGACCCAGAAGGTGTTGTAGGAGCGCTCGTAGTAGGTCTCGTCAAAAATGTTGTCGACGTTGAGCCCGAAGCGCAGGTTCTCGTAGCGGTAGTAGGCCAGCGCGTCCGTCAGGATGTAACCCGGCAAGCGGAAGCTCTCGATGCCGCTGTCGCCGAGCCGCGAGCCGACCGCTCGGAACCCGCCGCCGATCCCAAAGCCCTTCCAGTCGCCGGCCTGGACCTCGTAGATGCCTAGCAGCGAGCCGCTATGGCGTGGAATGTTGAGGAGCGGTGATCCGACCCTCAGCACCTCGTCCCGGGTGACCGCCGCGTCGATGAAGGCGTACCCGCCGATCACCCGGAACTCGGGCGTGACCTGCCCGACCAGGCTGACGTCGAAGCCTTGGCTTCGCACGGCCCCCGCGGCGATCTGGAAGAAGAAGTCCGCCGGATCGGTGGTGAGCACGTTCTCCTTCTCGATGTGGAAGGCGGCGGCCGTCACGCTGAGGCCGTCGAACAGGTCGAGCTTGGCCCCAACCTCGTAGGCGAAGCCCGTCTCCGGAGCGAAGGGCCGGGAGGCGCTGTCGAAGCCGGTGTTGGGGCGGAACGAGGCGGCGACGTTGCCGTAGAGCGCCAGGAACGACAGCGGCTGGTAGACGAGCCCGGCACGCGGCGAGAACCCGGTGCGGTCCTGCTCGGTCCGCTCGTTCGCGACCTTGTCGCGGAAGGTCTGGTTGTAGAAGTCGGTGCGGTTGCCCAGCAGCAGCTTCCATTCCGGGCTGAGGGCGATCTGGTCCTGCAGGTAGACCGCTGTGTTGCCGACGTTCTCGCTGGCGCTGTAGCGGCGCGTGAACGGAGGCTTGGCCTGCCCGTAGACGGGGTTGAACAGGTCGATGGCGAAGGGGTCGAGGCGCGGGGTCGAGCGCAGGAGGTTCTCGGTGCTGTTGTAGAGCTCGTACTCCAGGCCGAGCAGCAAGGTGTGGGCGATGGGCCCGGTCTCGAAGCGCCCGACGAGTTCGGCCTGGCCGATGGCAACGCCCCAGGTGAAGTCGTGCCGGCGGAACTCGCGCAGCAGCGTGCGCCCGTCGTCGAGGATCCCGGTCGCGCCGGTCTGCAGGCCGGTGAGGCTACCGGTGTTGAGGTGCGTGGCGACCCGCAAATGCCAGTCGGTGTTGAAGGCGTGCTCCAACCGCACCTGCAGCAGCGCGCTCTCAGACACGGAATCGTCGCCCGGCTCGCCGAAGAAGCGCGAGCGCGGGACGAGGCCGAGGCGGTTGTTCACCGCGACGGTGCCGCGGTCGAAGGTCTGGCGGTTGCGCAGGTACTGCGCCTCGAAGGTGATCTTGGTATCGGGCGTGACCTGCCAGCTCACCACCGGCGCCAAGAGCACCCGGTCGCCGTCGACGTAATCGCGAAAGCTGTCCTGGCGGGCGAGCGCGCCGTTGAAGCGGTAGAGCACGCTGCCGTCCTCGCTCAACGCACCGCCGGCATCGACCGTGGTGCGGGCGGTGCCGAAGCTGCCGAACAGAGTGCCCATCTCGACGAAGGGTCGCGCTACGGGCTGCTTGGTGAGGATATTCACGGTCCCGCCCGGATCGCTGCGGCCATAGAGGGCGCCGGCCGGGCCCTTCAGGATCTCGATGGACTGGACGTTCTGGGTGTCGGGGGCGCCGTTGTAGCCGCGGGCGATGTTGAACCCATTCTGGAAGATATCCTGGGTTGCGAAGCCTCGCACCGAGTACAGGGCGAGGTTCTGGGCGCCGAAGTCGTTCTGCTTGCCGACCCCGGGCACGTAGTCGAGGGCGCGCTCGACCCGGGTCGCGGCGGTGTCGACCAGGACCTCCCGGGGCACCACGTCGACCTGCTGCGGCAGGTCGCGGCGCGGCGTCACCGTCTTGGTGCCGCTGTAGAGCTCGGGCACCCGGTAGGTCGGCATGGCGGAAAGGGTACCCTCGACCGACAGCGCGTCGAGCACCACGGCGGTCTCGCCCGAGGGCGCCCCCTGGGCGGCGACGGCGGTGGGGATCGCGCAGGACAGGGCCAGCACGGACATCAGCGGGATGGACGGTGAACGGTACACGTTGATGGGCCTCGGGCGACGGCAGTGGCACGTCACCGCGAACGAGGCCGAACCACGCGCAACGCGCATGCTTCCGCACCCGCCGGGGCACCCCGCCCAGCGTGTCTCGCGTGTGACCACGACTGACGGCAGGTCTCCTGGCTCGCGGGTCATCGCCCTTCACCGTCTTCCCGAGCGAGGCCGCTCAGTGACGTCGGTGGCGAAGGGCTCGCCGCTTACAGTTGCGGGGGCAGCCGCGGCGTTGGGGCTACCCCCGCACCGCGTTCCCTTTTGATCCTCCGGGGAGGAACCGTCACGGCCGAGCTAACATGCCGACGCCCATGCCCGTCAACGGACCAAGTGCAATGCACGAGGGGTTATGCCCTGCCGGCAACACTTGGGAACACGGATCGCACGCTGCGTCCGTCAGGTCAGGACCTCGACCTGCTGCGGCGGCAAGCTACGCCACCAAGCGTCCGGGGATTGGAAAACCTCGTAGGTGAACCGGAGGACCTCATCGGGCTGGCGATGCGACGGGTCCACGCGACCGCGCTCAGCGTTGCGGGCTTTCAGGACCTCCCACGGCACGTCGAACACTTTCCACTCCACGGTGAGCCCGTGTCGGGCGACGATCCCGAGCTCGCGCTCGAACACGGGTCTGGTGAGATGGGTGTCCGCCATCACCACGCTGAAGCCTTTCGTCAGGGCGGCATCCAGGGCTGCTTCCTTGACCTGGTGCAGGACTTCCCGAGCCGCATCGTCATGTGAGCCCTGCCTGAGTTCCCAGTAGACCTGCCGGTGCGGCGGCCAGAGTGTCTGCCGGAAGTCGTCGAGGGTGAGGTGGACCCAGCCGTCGAGAGGGTTGAAGCGACGGGCGTAGGTCGTCTTCCCCGCGCCCGGGCAGCCGATCAGGCCGATCACCCTCTGGGGGGCCCCCGGACGATTCCCGCCGGACACCGACGACCGCACGGTCAGGCCGTCGCCTCCGCGTCTTCGTCGTCGCTGGCCAAGCTCTCAATGATCTCGCCCCGCAGGTAACGCGCCTGGGCATCGGCGACGCGGCGTGCGCTCTGGGCGTGGCGACTGGATACGGTACCGCCGGGCGTCTCGGCTTCCCCACGCTTGATCGCCACTAATTCCGGGTCCCCCCACCGGTAGAGCAGCGTCTGAAACGCTTCGTAGCGGCCCACATCGAAGGCGATGCGCCCTCCCAACATGTCCTTATAGGGATGGGCCGGGTGAAGGCCGGCACAGGGAACCCAGCCCGCGGGGATCGGGGTTGTGGCCGCATGGGTGCGGCCGCTGCGCAGGAGCTTGGGCAGCACATGCGTATGCGGGCCCTCCGGACTGGTCCCTCCGGGTCCGGGGATCGGGGCGTAGACCTCGACGCGTCCGATCCGCGCCAGGAAAACCCGGTGCGGGCTCATGGCGACGAGACGCGGCCCGATGGGGTTGGCGTGGTCGAACAGCGGCATGCCGACGCCGGCCCGAAGCTGCGCGACGGCCTCCGGATCGCTTGCCCGCACGCAGGCGTCGACGGCGAGAAGGCCGAGGCCGAGGTCGAACAGGATGCCGTCGCGATCCTCGACCCGGGCAGCGTTCCGGTCGGGCCCGAGCTCCGTCACAACGGTCCGGCGGTTCATCGCGCAGGTCGCCTCCGGTAGGCAGAGGGCAAGCGTGTGGTTCCAGCCGGACGAGACGGCGGTCTCGTAGGCGACGGGCCGCAGGTCGGAGCTCGGGGTTAGGGCGATGGCCCCGCGTGTGGTCGCCATTCCAAGGCGCTCATCCGGCAGCGTCAGGATGGGTTCGTTTGGATCGCGCATAAACTCGGCGATGGCGCCGAAGCTGCCAAGGCTCCAAGCCGTGGTCGGATTGGCAAGCGCCTCGCGCAGGAGGGCGACGGTGGCATCAGGACCGTTTGGGGAAGGCTGCATCAATGTCCTCCGGTTTGGGCCCCGAACGGTTCCAGGGCAGGATGTAGGGGCTTCCATCCGGCGCGACCCCACGCAGGACCGCGACGCCGAATACGCTTGCAAGCAGCCGGTCGGTCAACGCGACGTCGGGGCACCCGTCGACAACGACACGTCCAGCATCCAGGACCACGATCCGGTCGCAGAACCGTGCGGCCAACGATAGGTCGTGCAGGACGGCGACGACGCCGGTCCCGGCCGACGCCACACTCCGCAGCAGCATCATGGCGTCGAGTTGGTGGGCCGGGTCGAGGGCGGTGATGGGCTCGTCGGCGAGAAGCCACTCGGCCTCGACGGCGAGCGCACGGGCGAGCAGCACCCGCATCCGCTCGCCCGAGGATAGGGTTGGCTCAGTCCGCTCGGCGAACCGCGTCATGTCGGTCCGGGCCATGGCCCGCGCAATGGCGGCGTGGTCGGATGCGTCGAGCCCGCCGAACGCGCGTCGATGCGGCAGGCGACCGAGGGCGACGAGGTCCCGTACCTGCATCGGCCAATTGGCATTCCCACCCTGGAACAGGACGGCGATGCGCTTGGCGCGTGCGCCGCGGGTGATGCCGTCAAGCGGCATTCCGTCGAGGGCCACATGGCCCTTCGTCGAGGTGACCAAGCCCGCGAGGGCGCGCAGCAGGGTGGTCTTGCCGGCGCCGTTCGGACCGACGAGGCCAACGAGCGCCCCGCGTTCCAGGGACAGGCTCACGTTGGAAAGGACAGCCCGGCCGCCGAGGCGGACATCGAGGGATGCGGTCGCGAGGGTCATGCGCCGTGACCCCGCTCGCGTAGGAGAAGCACGATCAGGAACGGCGCCCCGACGAGCGCGGTCACCACCCCGAGCTTGAGTTCGGGCCGTGTCGCCAGGAGGCGCACGCCCAGATCCGCGGCCAGTACCATGGCGGCACCCGCCAGCCCGCTCGGCCACAGGCTGGCACCTGGGCGTGCGCCAACCAGCGGTCGCACGAGGTGCGGCATCACGAGGCCGACGAAGCCGATTGCACCGCTCACAGCGACGCCGCTGCCGACCGCGAGTGCCGCCCCGGTCACGAGGCGCAGGCGCACGGAGACCAGATGGAAGCCGAGGCTCGTCGCCGTATCCTCGCCCAGCGTCAGGGCATCCAGCGCACGACCCGTGGACAGCATCAGCCCCCAGCCGATGGCCATCAACGGCAGGCAAAGCCAGACATGGTCCATGCTGCGGTCGGCGAGCGACCCCATCAGCCAGAACACGATCTCCAGGGCCGCGTAGGGATTGGGCGACAGGTTGAGCGCCAGAGCCGTCATGGCGCCGGCGAGGCTCGACAGGGCGACCCCGGCCAGTATCAGCCCGAGCGTCGTGCCGCCGCGGGCGGCGACGAGGTTGAGGGCGAGCGCCGCCACGGCGGCGCCGGCGATCCCGCCGAGCGGGAGGGCCAGGGCAAACGACGCCGCGAACCCGCCGTAGAACACCATCACGGCTCCGAGGGCCGCCGCCGAAGAGATGCCGAGTATGCCGGGATCGGCGAGCGGGTTGCGCAGATAGCCCTGCATCGCCGCCCCGGTCAGCCCGAGGCTGAAGCCGACGAGGGTCCCGAGCAGGGCGCGGGGCAGGCGTAGTTCCCACAACACCAGGGCCGGAAGGGTCGCGCGGCCTGCGATGAGGTCACCGGCCGCGGCCGGGACGTCGAAGGGGGAATACCCGACCGCGATGGACGCCGCCGTGAGGAGGACGACCAGCAGGGCAAGGCATCCGATGACGATCGGGCTTCCAGGAGGGCGGCCTTCGATCCGGACGGGAGGCTGCAGGGGCGCATTCATGGCACTGCCCGTTCGCGTGCGGCGGCGGCGAGCAAGGCCACGACCTCGGCGACCTGGGGACCTGGGCAGGTCCAGAGCCGGTTCGGGATCGAGACGGTGCGACCCTGTCGGCGCAGCGCGTCGAGGACGGGGTGATGCAACAGGTTGTCGGCGAGCGACGGCCTGCCGGGCTCCCCCTCGTCGACGACGATGAGGTCGGCGTCGGCAAAGGCCGCCGCTTCCAGCGGGACCTGGCCGAAACGGTCGCGACCGAGTTCGGCCGCAACGTTGACGAGGCCGGCGGCGCGGATGATCGCATCGCCAAGGCTGCCGGGTGCGACCGTGAAGGCATTCGGGCGCATGACGAGTGCCCGCAACGGTTTTGCCGCCGGCACCACCTGCGCCAGCCGAGCATCGAGTTCCGCGACCATGGTCTCGCCGCGCGCGGCGTGCCCGAGAGACGCCGCGACGGTCCGGATCTGGGCACGCACTCCTTTGAAGTCGTTGGGTACGCCGAGTTCGAGGAGGGGGAATCCGACGCGCTTGAGCAGGCCCACCGTGGTTCGTGTCGTGAAGGCTCCGGCGACGACGAGGTCGGGTTGAAGGGCGACGATCTCCTCCGATAGGCCACGCGTCACCGCGATGCCCGTGGCCTCCCGCGCGACGGTGGAGCCGCGCGGGTCATGGGCGAGGTAGGTTACGGCGGCGACCTGATCGCGGTCTGCAAGCCGCAAGACGAGCTCGTCCGCGCAAAGGTTCATCGAGACGACATGCCGAGGACGAACGGGCGCCGGGGCAGCCATCCCTCCAACCATCGGCCACGCCTGACTGACGGCCAGGATCACCGGCAGCACCGCGAGAGCGGACCGTCTTGTCATCTGCGGTCTCAAAACGCGGTCAGGCGGACGCCGCCATACACGGCGAGGCCGGCCTCAAGGAAACCGGTGGGGTTTTCGTAGCGGCGGTCGAACAGGTTATCGATCCGCCCGAACACGCTCATCGTCTCGCTGACGTCGTAGTTCACCGCGAGGTTGACCAGGGTGAAGCCTGGGTTCTTGAGGCGGGCCACCGAGAAGTCGCGATTGCCGTCGACGAAGTGGCCGAGCACGATCACGGTGCCGCTAAGGGTCAGGCCGGGAAGCGGGGTCCAGAACGCGGTGGCGCTGCCCTTGTGCCGTGGCCGGCGCAAGAGCTCCTGGTTGGTGATCTCGTTCTTGGTCACAGTGTTGGTGTAGTCGACCCGGCCCGACAACGTGTCGGAGATCCGGACCGCGACGAAGGTTTCTGCCCCGTACGACTCGGCCCGGCCGACGTTCTCGTTCGAGGTGAATGTCGCGTTCGTGGTAATAAGGTTCTTGAAGTCGTTGGCGTAATAGGTCGCCCCAACGAGGACGTGGTCTCCAAGGGGCTGCTCGATTCCGGCATCGTAGCCGAGGCTTTCCTCCGGTCGCAGGTTGGGGTTGGCGAAGAAGTTCGACGTCGGGAAGCTCTGGAACAGCTGGCTTAGGGTCGGTGCCTTGAAGCCGGTGCCCACGCTGCCTTTGATCCGGGTCTCGGAGAGGGGCAGGACGTAGCTCGGCGCGACGCGGAAGGTGGTGGCCGGCCCGAAGGCGTCGTTCTCGTCGTGGCGGATGTTGGCGATGAACGAGGCCCGCTCGAAGGGCGTCAGCTGCGCCTCGACGTAGCCGGCGGTGTTGCCGTTCTTTGCTCGCAAAATACCGGCCTCGAACGGACTCGGGTCAGTGGTCGACAGGCTCTCGTCGTCGCGCTGAGCGCCGAACAGGACGAGGTTGCCGGGCGAGAGCTGGTAGTCCCCGCGGTACTCGTACCGGGTGCGCTCGCCCAAGCCCGTGGTCGCATCGGGAGTGGCCAGCGGGTCGAGCGGTCCCTGCTGACGGTTGAACAGGTTCGAGTAGTTGATCGCGAAGAGGTTGTGGAAGCCCGCAAACGGCGTCCACTCGGCCTCGTTGCGGGTGAAGACCTGTTGCACGTCGGCGGCGCTCCGGAACGCCGCCGGGAAGGCCGGGAAGGTGCTGTAGTCAGTTCCCGTGTACAGGAGGCGGGAATTGATGAAGCGCGTCACCGAGTTGATGCGGAAGGTATCGGTGAACTGGTAGCCGAACTTCGCCGAGACGGTCTCGTTGTCGTAAAAATTCGGATGGATCGGACGGCCGAACGGGACGAGGTTCGGCGGCGTCACCGGCGTCGCCGCCGCACGGAAGTGCTGGATCGAGACCGAATAGTCGAAGCCGTCCTCCGACCCGCTGATCCTGCCGCTCTGGTTAAAGGTACCGAACGAACCGCCCTCGATCCGCGCGGTGGCCCTGGCCGGTCCCTCGCCGCGCTTCGTCGTGAAGGAGATCGCGCCTCCGATTGCGTCGCTGCCGTAGAGGCCGCTCTGGGGACCCCTGAGCACCTCGATGCGGGAGAGGTCGTCGGTCAGGAGTTGCCCAAAGTCGAAGGAGCCGTTCGGGTTCGACGGGTCGGTCGCGTCGATCCCGTCGATGAGGACCTTCACGTGGTTCGAGTTCGAGCCTCGGATGAACACCGATGTCTGGCCGCCGGGACCACCGGTCTGCACGACGTTGAGGCCCGGCACCTGCTGGAGGGCATCTGGGACGGTGCGGCGCTGCTGGGCCTCCAAGGTCGCGGCGGTCAGCACGGTGACGCTTGATCCGACCTGGTCGACTGGGGTCGGAACGCCGGTGGCGGAGACGGAGAGTTCGGAGAGCGAGACGGCGGCCTCGGCGTCGCCCGGCACATCGGCGAAGGGCGCTGCCGCCTGTTGCGCCAGGGCGGATACAGGAAGCGAGGCGCAGGCGATCGCGAGCGTGCGCAGGCACGCAAATCGGGAGGGGAAGGACACGGGACAAGCCTCGGGCGACGTCTGTGGCACGTCACCGCGAACGAGGCCTGGGCGCTTGTCTGCCGTTAGGACAGCCGAACGCCTCGACACCCATCAGGACACCCCGCCCGATGCGTTTCGCGTGTGACCACGACTGACGGCAGGTCTCCTGGCTCGCGGGTCACCGCCCTCTCATCGTCTTCCCAGACGCCGAAGCATCCAGTGACGTGTTGATGATGGGCTCGCCGCTTACAGTTGCGGGGGCAGCCGCGGCATCGGGCGAAAGCCCCCACCGCGTTCCCTTTTGATCCTCCGAGGAGGAACCGTCGGGCACAAGGAGCCCGATAAGAAGGTGCGCCGTCAATGGTGCCTCAAAGCTTTCTGGCCGTATGTGGTCACAAGGTTACAATCCTAGGCTTGCGAAGCTTCGGTTCGCTGCTGCATCGAATTCACTCATCGGATACCTGATGTGGATGCGTAGCGCTGGCTTCGCCCCAAAGCGGTCTTGGTCGACGACATTCCAGATGCGCTCACCGCGCTACACCACTAGGCTCGACGAGGTACCGGTCGTCGCTGAAGCCTGACCGAGGTTGGCTGAAACCGATCGACGAATCCGGCTTTCCTGCGGTTTAGGCCCAGTGAACGCCGGAGTGCCTAACGCCACCCCGGCATTGCGGTGGTCAGGCGGCCTTGGCGGTGACCTTCTCGTAGGTTCCAGTCGCGATCTGGTCTTCGAGCTGCGCCTTAATGTCGGCGATGCTCCGGATTTGGACGGGATTACCTGCGTCGTCGAGGAATTCGTACAGCGCATCCTCGATGTTGCGGTTGCTGAAGAACACGATGGTGTCCTCATCGCCAACGCCTTCCAGATGCGGTTCGCCGTTCGCCATGCCAGAGACGTAGCCACTCGTCGAGCGGGGCTCCTTGTAGCTGCCGTCCTCGCGGTAGAACCGGAGCTCACCCTGCATCACGAGGGTCACTCGGCTGCCCCAGGTCATATATTAGCTACCTGACCGGTAAGTGCGCAGACATGAGGCGAAATAAGATCCGTCCCAACGGCCGCCAGGGTCGGCCTCAAAGTATATCGTAAAAATTTCAATGAGATTTAATGGTGGCAGTGCATATTGGAAACCTGAATTGCCAGATTGTAACACTGGCTTTGCCGTAATATCCCGAGTTTGACCTTGATGAAATCGCCTGCTTATTTAGCAAGCGCAAGGCTATCTTCGAAGGCATTCCACCCATGCCGTCCGCTTCTGCGGGCACAAAAAAACGGTGAGGCCAGAAGGCTCTCACCGTTCAAGTGGGGGGTCAAAAAGCCTCCGAGCGGTCCACGCAAGAAATTCTCTAACCCTGTCGCAATTGAGGTTTAGCACAGATACTCAGAACCGCAATTACATATTTGCCTTCAAACTATAAATTCAAAGCCTGGCACTGAAGGCCGTCTTTTTAGTAAATTTTTACATCGTGGCGCGCTGTATAGCGTATTTGCCACCTTTGAGTCGTGAATTTGTTGCCAAAATGCATTATATTTATATTTTGTCGCACTTATGAAAATCTTATTGCGATATTCTGGAATTGGATTACTGCTTCGCATGCTCTTCTGTGGATGCACCCATGTAGCCCAGCGATAGAGATGATCGATTGCGATTACCGCGATAGATCCCTGGCAATGATCAGGAACTTGCAATGATGGGATTAGCGGCAGGCATGACCTCTCATGCTGGTCCTCAATATCCCACTTAGGAGGAATGCATGAGAGCGGTCCATCTTCTCGCACTTGGCGCCAGTCTGGCGGCTTCGGCCCCTGCCTTCGCCAATGACGACGTCTTGAAGCGCACGGCCGATCCGGCCCAGCAGGTTCTGCAGACGGTCGATTACGCCAATACGCGCTATTCGAAGCTCGACCAGATCAACGCCAGCAACGTGAAGCAGCTGCAGGTGGCCTGGACGTTCTCGACCGGTGTCCTGCGCGGCCACGAGGGTTCGCCCCTCGTCGTCGGCAACATGATGTACGTC
>NZ_JADIJP010000045.1:0-22998 GCF_017355285.1 Methylobacterium sp. SD274
GGCCCGGTAGCGGGAAGCGGGCTTTACGAGCTCCACGCAGCCCCTTGATCATGGGATGAGCATCAGGAGCTCTGACGATCATCGCCTCGATCTCGGCTACCACCGTCTCATCAAGGCCCATTCCTCTCATCGCCCGGATGTAGGGCTTCAACCGAACGACCTTCATCGGAAATAAATACTACATCGACGTGCTACGTCAATGTAGCAATTCCATGCTGCTGACGGCGCTACTTCAAGCCCTATCTCAGCTGTCGGCCGAGTGATGATGGCGCAGACAATCCTCGATTTACCAGAGCAGTCTGTCCTAGTTCCTACCATGAAATCCATCACGGCGGCACAGCAGCACGAGGAATGAAGCCTTCGTGAAGGACATCACCCCGAACGAAGATTCATCTGGGACATGAGCCCAAAAAAAATTCTGTCAGCTATTTCTTGCGCCTCATGCACTGATGCACAGATGGGATTATGGCGTAGAGGCTGAAACTACATCGATACGGAAGAGGCGCATGCAATGAGTGACATCAAGTCCGTTGAGGAACGTCTACGAATTCTTGAGATCAGTGAGAAAGCATCTTCGATGATGTGGGAGGGCTTTGCCATGTCTATCAAGGAAAACCACCCAAAGATATTCAATATGGCGAAATCTACTCTTCTCGAGCAGCTTACTGTTATGAGTCAAGATCCCAACGATCAGGGTGTTGTCGAACAAGTGAAATTCTGGCTCGACGAAGATCAGTAAAACTGGATGCATATGATAGGATCATTATATTGATCCTATCATATTCTACCGCGTAGAAGCATTCCTAATACACGCCAGCGATATGATCGCATCCCAAGGAAGAGTGCCTTGGAGCAGCGTTTAAGCAGATTCACGAACACCAGGGAACGCTATTTCGCAACCGTAACGATGATTCTGGAGCTCGCAGATGGCTTTTCTCCTCACCCGACGGGACATTTTCCGCAAATCGCGTTCGCATAGGCCGTTTGGGACATATTTTGCGGACAACGAGGGGACATTCAGGGGACATTTCGGGACATCCTGATTGCGAGAAATGTCCCCTGAATGTCCCGTCCAGATTGTTCGCATTGATCCTTATGGGACAATTTCGGACAAGCTGTCCCCGTTCAGCAAGGGTCTTTAGCCACAGATGTCCGGCGGCGATCTCCTCTGTCCTCACTGCGGTCAGCCGGCGACACAGCTGGTGACAGTTCACGGCATCAGGAATCGGTGCGTGCCGTGCGGACTCTGGTCGAGAGGCAGCAAGCCCTTGCGAGATGAGACCAGCCACAGAGCTATGCGTGCCCGCATAGTCGCTCGTCGGAATGCCCACACCACCCTCGACCTGCTCTGGAAGGAAGGCCTCATGGACCGGGAGACCGCCTACGAGCGCCTTGCCCAGGAACTCGGCATCGAGCGCGGTGCCTGTCACATGAGCAAGATGGACGTGGAGACGGCTCGACGTGTGCCGCCCGCAGTGAAGCTCATCCGGGCATCACTGCCGCGAAATCGCTGAAGCGCCCAAGCGCGAAATGCAAAAAGCCCTGCACGAGGCAGGGCTTTGTCTGACGTTAAGCGAGGCCGTCCTTCGCTGCTGCGTCTGGATCATCGGGCTTCTCCTGGGCCTTCTCAACCACGCTGGCATCATGGTCGATCTTTGGATCAGGAACCTTCAGGTCTGCGCCGTGCACGCGAGTATGGGTGCTATCACCTCCCTGGATGTTGGCATCCAGTTCGTGGCTCTGCTGGTGAGTCCGGTCGCTGTGGATCTCCGGCTTCTTGGGTTCTGTCATGTTCTCTCCTGTCATGTTGGGACAGGGCAGGTGGGTCGAGGCCCTTTCGGCGGCAAGTCTGTCGTCGATATGATCGACTATTCCAGCGCTCGCGCCCCCGTCTCCGGATCTGAGAAGGTGCCCACATGAGACAAGCCCTCCCAAAACTGCCGAACCTCGAAAAGGTCCAGGGCAAGGCTACCATCCGGGTGACCCCTGAGAGCCCCGTAGAGGCCTTTCCTGTGCCCACCCCTGTCCATGATACTCCGGTCGCGAAGAAGCGCCTGTCGGCCCCTCCCAGCCCCAAGGAGGCACCAACCAACCTTCATCTCTTCTCAGAGGGCTTCGTCGATCTGAATTTTAAGGTCCAGCCCGAGCTGCGTCACGCCTTCAAGGTCTACGCGGCCTCCAAAGGTATGACCGGCAAGGAGCTGCTGGAAAGCGCCTTCGAGCTCTACACTCGCGTGTTCCCATTAGGAGACGAGGCGGTGGAGATCCGAAGGCCGAGCGCCGAGCAGATGCGCCTGCGTCGCGAGAAACGGCAAGAACGTGAAGCTCGGATGACGAGGATCCGATCACACCAAGGATGAGGAACAGTCCCGCCTGGGCATCGTTCTGGCTCAGTTTGAGGAGATGCGACCGTGGCGATCAAGCTGGAAATCCTGGTAGACAACCCGCCCCAGAGCTGGACCCAGGATCATACGCCCGTTGTCCTAGGGGAAGCGCCCCGTAGCGGCGACTTCATCAGGGTCGAGGGAACATTGCGAAACGGTGTGGGGTGCAGCGTCGATGCCCTCATCACCCGCGTCACCCACATTCCAGCTGGCAATGTGAACGACGTGCAGGCGCTTATCGAGTGTGACGGCAGCGCAGACGGCTAGGGGATTGAGGACAGCCAAGCTTGAGTGCTGTAGGGAAACCTGGTGCCAAGGACGGGACCGGGAACGTGATGAGCACAGAAGGCACAGCCCTCGCGAGCTGCGCCAGCTTCTAGGACTTCGACCCGGTGACGAGGCTCATCAGAACCGACCCCAGAGCTCGTTCTCGGCGTAGGGCTCGCCCTGGGACACGCGCTTCCGTTCATCAATCTGGGTGAGGACGCGCCGGATGTTTTTGTCCGTCCACTCGATACCGCGAGAGGTCCGGTAGCCCTTCGCGTTCAAGCCCTCGGCGACGGCTCTGGCGGTTGTGCATCCGCTATCACGAAGCTCCTCGATCACCGGGATCAGTTCACGCATCTGCTTGTCGACCCGGGCCTTGGTAGCAGCGACTGCGAAGGAGCGAGCCTCAGGCAGGTTCGTGCGATTTCCGAGCGGCACCCCTTGGTCCTTGAGCTTCCGGAGAGCGGCTTTGGTGCTGATGCTGATCTGCTCGCCCTCACGCTGGGCACGCGCAGCTATGCTCATGATGGAAGCGTATGAGGTCCCTTCACCAGACCGGCAGCCGATCACCTTCAAGCGGCCCTGAGCAACAATCTTTTGCACGGTGTTCACGTCCCTGCTGAAGCGACCCAACTCGTCCACCAAGATCGTCGCTCCCTCTTCACGAGAGAGCTTGATCGCGTCCAGCACGCCGGGTCGGTTTCGGATGCTCGCCTCCTTCATTCCAGTCTCTACATCGCTAAACGTTCTGACAATCTCGTAGCCCTCATGCCGGGCGAACTCCCGGATCGCTACCATCTGGAGTTCCTGCCCGTGCCCGCTCCGCCCCTGCTTCTCGGTCGACACGCGAGTGTAGGCGATCGCCGGCTTGAGCTTCTTTCTCGTAGGTGTCTGGTCGTTCATAGGGGTGTCTGTATCTACTCATATCTAAACGATGGCCTTTAGATATGAGAGATTTTTGACCGTTTAGCAATGTGCATGTTCGTTCGAGATCTGGACAGTGTTTGGGCGTGTGAGGGATCACAGCTTGCCCGCGCAAACCCATGACGCGGGCTGCGCTAATGCTGTCATTCGAGCTCAATGATAAGACATCCGCTCTGCCGAACGGCTGCATACCTCTAGGACATGCCTCCCGCCCTCGCGGATCGTCGTGGGAATCTCTCGGCCGGCTCGCGCCCGTTGAGATTCTGACGCGACGAAACCGCCTTCTCCCCTTCTCGAAAACCACTTGTATCGGTCGGGGCGAATTTTTTGCCCCCTATGCCGGGTCCGCGCTTCATCCAAGCGGACCACTCGCGGTCGACGATCGTCACGACATTCGACAGGCTCTTGGCACCGCGCTGCCGGCGCTCGATGATCTCGATGAGGCCGAGACTCCGGGTCTGGCGCATGGCGTTCTTAGCCGTGCTGCGCGAGGTGCTGGCTCGGGCCGCGATGGCGTCGAGGAAGAGCCGACACGATCCGCGGGTGCGCACCTCGTCAGGGAAGATCTTGAGAACCGCAAATCCTTCCGTGCTTTCCCGGCCGGCATACCAAAAACAAATTACTGGTTGTCGGAAATATTTAACCGTCAAGTAGGTATTATTGTCTTACTATTATTTATGCGTTATCAGTTAAATACTTTCTATTATCTTCGTTTACTAAATATTTGTCCCTCAGAAATTCTAGTCTTGGATGAAATATCTTGTCTTTACGCCATTCTCGAAATAATACAACGAGCTCTTCAAGCTCCTCTTTCTTTTTTACTGCAGCTTTTATTTTATCTGTAACATTCTTGTTGCGATTTCCATATGTATTTAGATCGCCAAAAGCGAGCTCTGCTCTGTTTCGCAGTGCCTGTGACTTTAGACCATACTCGTCAGCAATTTCTTGAAGAACAACGTCTGGCTCCCCGCCGCTGGTTAGGGCATCCCGAAGCTCTTCGACTGCCGGCACGAACTTGTCAGACATGACCACCCCTTGTTGGCTACACTGTAATTGTGCCCCGTCCACGTGCAACTAGGCTATGAGCCGGCGCCGGAGCCCGTCGTGCAACGCTTTCCCGGCGGCCTTCAAGCTCGACGGTCGTGGAGCCAAGCGGGGAGTGGTGGAGCTCACGCGGATAGCCGTCGCCGTTGTGCACGACGTAGGCGAAGCCGTCGCCATGAAGGACCGCGTCGCGGGCGAGGAGACCGCGGAACAGGCCGGCGGCCGTCCAGGGATTCGCGCGACGGGACACGATGCGGGACGCGGGATGATCGGTAGCTGGCACCTAGCCGGTCGGGTTGGCCTTGAGGAGCCGGATGGGCAGGGTGGCGAGCGTTGGACTGATGAGGTCGACGACGTGCTTCACGGGCGGACAGCGCATGGCGGTTGAGACGTTGACGCGGAACTTGCTGGTCGTAGGCGATCCGCCGAAGGCCTCAATGAGCCAGGGCGCAGGCAGCGACGTGCCAGAGGTGGCGGCCTTGGTCTCAAGGGCGCTCGTCAAAGTTGTCGTAACGGCGCCGACTTGTGAACCAAATGCCATCTAATAACCTCTATTTTACATTTTTGGTATTTTACGATATCAAAAAAAGTAATGCTTATTATGGATTTCGCTATTATCTGGTATCGAAAATTTGCAGTTGAGGTCTTGAAATGCCGGTAATCGCGTTCGTGAGCCAAAAGGGCGGGGTCGGGAAATCGACGCTGGCGCGTGCCCTCGCCCGTGAGGCGGTGGCCGGCGGATTGTCGGTGCTAGTCGGCGATCTCGACGTGCAACAGTTGACGACGCTGCGGTGGTCGGCGCGGCGCCAGGCGGCCGGGTTGGAGCCAGCGGTTCCGGTCCAGGCCTTCGATACGGTGAGCGCGGCGTTTGAGGCCGAGGAGGGCGTTGACCTGCTGGTGCTCGACGGGCCGGCGAAGGCGAGCGCGGAGACGTTAGAGATTGCGCAACGGGCGGCGCTCGTCGTGATCCCGTCAAACCCCGGCGCTGACGATCTCGAGCCGACCGTGCTCTTGCTTCACGAGCTCGTCGGTGAAGGCATCCCAAAAGAGCGTCTAGCCGTGGCCCTGGTCCGTGTCGCTACGGATGCCGAGGAGGTCGCCGCGCGGGCCTATGTCGAGGCGGCCGGCTATGCGGTGCTACCAGGCGCCATTGCAGAACGGGCGGCGTATCGCGCGGCGCAAAGTGGTGGTGCGAGCCTCACGGAAGTTCGGTTCTCTGGGCTGGCAGAGAAGGCGGAACTTCTGGTTCAAGCAATCATTGATCGCGCTACCGTCTAATTGTATTTGGTAATTTACGGTATCAAATATTAACAGGTGTTCGCATGGCGACGGGTTTGGATAAGTTCAAAAAGACGAGCCCTTCAAAGACGGGCTTAGGCCTGCCCCCGGCGCCCGAAGAAGTGCGAGGGAACGTGAGGCCTAGGAGCGTTGCCGATCTTGTGCAGGAACGACGGGCCGAAGCGGACGCTGCAAAGGCGCTCGAGGTCGCCGACGCGGCGGCCGAGGCCGAGGCGGTCACGGTAGCGGCCGATGAGGCAAAGCCGGCGGCCAGGTCGAAGAAACCGAAAGGCCGGCCAAAGCTCGACTATGACACGCGACAGCTTGGCGCCCGCGTGAGCCTCGCAACGTATGACCGGATGCAGGCGATCACGAAGCGCGAGCGCGTCGGCCTTGGTCCGCTGGTCGACCGGATGGTGGCCGCATGGGAGGAGCAACGCCTCTCACAGGCCGAGGCGTTGGGTCCGCGCCTAGAGGGCGAGGATGACGACATCTACATTGCTCGGGTGTTTCGGCTGTAGACGATGACCCGCCCCGTGGAGGGGCGGGCTATGCAAATTCTTTGTTTGACGTAGGATTGTCAGGGACGCAGGTGGCCGCCCGCGTCCCTCTTTGGTGTCTTAGACGGGCATCATCACAAACGCGAAGGAGATGGCGAGTGTCGTCTCCTTCGCCGTTCGCTTGAACTCAAAGCGAATGGACGGCCATAGCGGGATCAACATCATTCCTCTTTCTGCCTTGCGGCACTGAGACGGGCGGGGAGCGTCGCCCCCCCACAAACCGCGTCATGGATTGCATGATGTGGAGAACTTCGCCCTAGCGCAACTATCAGGGGGGGAATCGAAAGATCACATCTGATCTCTCAGAGATTATGTTCCAAATATCTGAAAATAAATGCTTTTTTGCATGTCGAGTTCCCTTTAGGCGTTCTACCTCTGTTCCAATCGCGTGCAAAAATCGGTGGAGGGCGTATCCGCAAACCCCGTCCGGTCTGCCGAACGAAGCCCTCCGCACCACGCGGAGCTTTTTCATATCCCGCACCTGCGGCCAGGTCGTGCGAATCTCAATGCCGGCGGCCGATTTTGGCTCAACGAAGCCGCCTTTTCTGATCCTGATAGAACCTGAGTTTCCGTGGTGCTCGCTTTTCCGAACCCTATGCCTCGCTTCGGGGACCGGGCGAGCCACGCGGACCACTCGCGGTCGACAACCGTCACGCGGTTCGGGAGGTTCTTCGCGCCCGTCTGACGGCGTTCCTCGATGTCGACGAGGCCGAGGCGCTTGGCCTCGCGCATGGCCTTCTGTGCCGTTGTGCGGCCGACGCCAGCACGCGCCGCGATGGCGTCGAGCGGGAGGACACAGCGGCCCTTGTCCCGGCACTCGTCGCCCACGATGCGGAGCACCGCGGCCTCGCCCGTCGTGAACCTGGCCGCGAGCGCGGGCGGGAGGGGACCGGAAGCGGCCAGGCGTCGGCGCCGCTCGATCGCGACGGAGCGCACGGGCGGGCGTTGGGTGCGACGGGGAGGGAAGGCCGAAGGTCGGCCGGCGTTGCCAGCTACGGGATTCCGTGAGGCCTTGGCGACGGCCTGCCGGGCGTGGATGGCCTCGGCCAGGCGTTGCGCGTCATCCTCGGCGAGAGCGCCAGAGGAGAGACCGGACCAAATGGCTCGGTTGAGTTCGACGAGCGCCGTCGAAGAAGCCACCGCAATCGCGGCCTCGATCTGGTTCACAAACACGTCTCGCCCCATCATGGGGCCGCGTCAGGACAAACGATCTCGTTGAGAGAAGTCACCTTCTCCCTTGACGGCCGGGGCCGTGCGTGAGATTTTGAGGACTGTTCAGGTTCCTTCAAAACCACACCGATTTCAGAAGCCCTTCCGATCCGCCTGGCAGCGGGTTTGGAGGGCTTCTCTCGTTTTGGGCGTCAGCGGCTCGTTGCAGTGATCTCCAGGCGCACCTGCGCCGAATTGTTAACCGTGAAGGTTGCCGACGAGTCGGTCAACCTCGACCGACAGGAACCGGCTCGGATCGATGACGCCGAGGTAGAGCCACCAAGTCTTATGTGCGCCGCCCATGTGTTCGGCCTCGTTGAGGCTGGCGAACAGGTGCGGGTCGCACCGCTTCTTTCCCCACGCCAGCCACCGAACAAGGCACCGGTCGCTGCTAGGGATCATGATCTTGATGCGGGCGGTGGACTTGTCGGGCCAGTGCGTGAAGTCGGCCGGGAAGCGGCCACGACAGCGGTTCCACAAACTCTGCCGATGCACCTCTGTGACCGGCTCACCATACGTGAGCCCGTGCCCCTTTGGTTCGGGGGAGGTCGTCAGCCACACGCCGTTCTCGATCCGGTCGCGGGACAGGTTGATGCTCCCAAGCATCAGTCCCTTGTCGAGGATCGCAGGCAGGCTCTCTTTAGCGGTGTGATGGTAGAAAATCATAGGTGTCCCAGTGCGTATGCCGAAGGGACTTCCGAGGAACACCACTGATCCTAGGAAAGTCCAATGGCATCTCATGGCAGTTTGTTTCTGAGTGTTTCTGACGCCTAGCCGAGAAGCGTGTCGGGGATCGGCTCTCAGGTCATCTGCTTCAAACGCAATACGATCTCAGGGTGCGGCCGATGGATCAGCTCAAGTCCCGCTCAAACGCGAGCGACGCCAGAGCCTTCGTTAACGTTTCGTCAACCAAACACCCCCAACGTCAGGAGGGGCACGCATCTGTTGAGGGGCTCCCTTCACGTTAGCGGTGCCAGCAGGCCCCTCCCAGCGTGGGCTACCCCTCACCTACCAACGTTGGCCTCCGATCACATCGAGGGCGTTGGGATGGCTGCGGCGGAGCTCATTCAAGTCACATATCGTGAGATTGCCGAGAGCTTCGGTATCGGCATCGAAGGTGCCCGCATCAAAGCGAAGCGTCGTGCCGCAAAGGGCGAGTGGCGTCTCATCCCGGGCAACCACCCTCAAGATATCGTCCGGGTCGAGATGCCCGCTGAAGAGCTCCGTGCGGGTCCCATCAAACCCCAACGCTCTCCTCCCAACAATCCTGCCGATAGGGACCCAACGCCCCCACCCCAACATGAGACCCAACGTAAGGATACTAACGACTTAGAAGCGTTGGTTGCTGTGGTCTCTCAGCTCACATTGCAGTCGCAGGCGATGACCGATCGGCTGATCGAGGCTGAGCGCATGCGAGCTGAGGCCCAACGGGACACTGCAATCGCTCAGACCGAACTGAAGGCCATCGAGGAGCGTCTTGCTGCTCTTCAGGAGCAGCACCTGACTGAGCTGTTGGGTTTACGTGAGCGGATGGCAGCTGAGACGGAGCAGACCGGCAAAACTGTCGAGGATGCCAATGCGCGTGAGCGCGAGTTGCAGGCCCGGCTTGATGAGGCAAAGGGAAGCCTCGCAGCGATGCACGCACGATCCTGGTGGCGCCGGCTGGTTGGGTGAGGGCGCACAAGATGATGGATGCGACAGCTCACTTCCACCATTCGACGCTCCGCGAGCGGATCGTCGAGCACGTGTTCGTTGGCGACACACTGCGGTCGCTCTGGCGTCTCGGGATCTACGACGTCGAAGTCCTGCGCTCCGAGTTCGATGCCCACGGCTATGATCTGGTTCTCGCTCGCGGGCGCATTGTTCGACACATCCAGTTCAAGACCGGATCAGCGGCCAAGCCTGGTTCAGTTTCGATTGCAGCCTCACTCGCCGAGAAGCCGAGCGGGTGCGTGATTTGGATCAAGGTGCAGGCGGACCTGGAGATGGGCCCCTTTTTCTGGTTCGGAGGAGAGCCAGGTGAGCCGTTGCCGCAGCTCGACGGTTACGCAAATCCGCGACGTCCGACCCGAAACAAGGAGGGTGTCCGGCCGATCCGACAAAACCATCGAGAGGTGCCCGGCAAGCAGTTCCGTCAGCTAGCTACGCTCGAGGACGTGCTTGCTGCCTTATTCGGACCTCTGGTGCCGAAGGTAGCCCTTATGACTCTTCCTACGGATGATGATGACGAACACCACGCCCTACGAGGCTGAGCTGCTCGCTCTCGCGATCGAGAACAGCGAGCTGCGTCTCCAACTAGCTCATCTCCAGGACGAGTGCATCGAGCTCGCAGTCGATGGGGGCGAGCTTCACGCCGAGATATTGGCCTTGCGAGCACAGCTTGCTGAGCTCGTCGAGCAGCGGGACGCATGGCAGTCCGAGGCAGAACGCTTCCGTCCACCTTCACGAGTTTCAGCCCGATGAGCACTAAGCGACGGGGACGCCCGGATTTCGACGCACTGACTGAAGCCCAGCTCATTGCGGGACGGACAGCAGCACGCAGCGTCTGCCTGCCTGCCGTAGCTCCCCGGAGCCTCGGTGAGCTCATGGATGTAATCGACCATGTGACCGAGGTCGCGACCGGTGATCGCAGCTTTCTCTACCTGAAGCCGGGTTCTTCCCTTGTCGCTCCCGCTCAGACTGAGCGACAAGGTAAAGTCATTTTGTTATCAAAGACCACCCTTAGCACCAGGCATAGGTAGCGGCTCGTAACTTACATCACATCGACCTGTATGTGCAATAAAATCGACTTTGTTATTGTTTGCTCTATCGAACCATTGATGAGAAACAAGAACCTTATCAATATTATCAGTCTTAAATGGCTTACCATAAGTCTGTATAAGACGACTTTCTACTCTGCCACATAGTTTTGGGGCAGCCTTTAATATAATTGTTTCTAATAATTTTGATGTCTTTCCAAACCTAAAATACGTATTAAAGTGAATATCATCAGATTTATATCCACCTATAAGAAGGCTTTGATTATTAGATTTAGCTTCACTATCGTCTCTATATGTTGTTAAGCTTTTCCCTGAAGCTTCATTCACCTCATCCACCGTCATACCCCAGCGGGTATACTGCCAATCTGCATTAGCTTGCGTCACATACAATAAAAATACTACTGTATAAACGACATTTTTCATTTTTTATTCCACCAATTGATTCTTAACAGGCTGCATAATTTATCACATAATTTTGTTTATTAGATAATAATTATGTCTTGAATGCTTTACCACACGATGATCTGCGCGCAGATCACCAGCAGTCACCAATTAGGCAACTGCTGGCAGGTGAAGATCTTTATTCCAGGTCAGCGGCTTGTAGCTCGTCTCGAAGCTTCCTCAAGCGGCTTTTCACTCGCTCGCTTTCTTGACCGAAGCCTAGAGGCACATCTGCCATTCGCCGAAGCTCAATCTGCTCCTTCTGGTTTTCAAATGTATCCGCAGCGATGATAGCAGTAGGCTTCAAAGCATTAGTCGCATGAGTTTGATAGAATGTTTTTACAAGAAAAGTGCAGAGATCGACAAGCCTGTGTAGCGGAAGTTCCTCGCTCATTCGACTCCACTTATTATCTGGATTGCGCCAGACCTTTGCAGATAAGGCATCAGGATCATTAGGGTATCTCCATTGAGCTTGACCAATGGAGAGGTATTTAGCGTCGGTGTCGGCGCTATAGGGCCCATCGAACGGGGCGTAGGGCACCATAAAAATAGGAGTGTGCTTCAGCCAGGTGGGTGGGGGGTAATCCATCATGGTCTGCGAGGTTTCAGCAGTTGGCTTGGCGAGGGGGACCATGGGGCGCTTTCGGTTCAGAGCCACCGGGTGCAGCTCATGTTGAAGAAGATAGTTTGTGAATTTAGTTTGTAAAGTTGTTTTTAGAAAATAGTTTGTAAATCAAATTTGAAGATGGCGACGGTTGCGCTTCTTGACGAAGCCCAAGCGTTCCGTATCGTTCTGTTGAACGTTCGTTCGACAGAACGTGACATCGGGTGGAAGAGGAGCGGGCAGGTGACCCACGGCAAGTTCGTCGCCTATTACCGCGCCTCCACCGACCGGCAGGGCCGCTCAGGGCTGGGCCTTGAGGCCCAACAGGAGACAGTCCGCTCCTTCCTGAACGGCGGCTCCTGGAGCCTCGTGGGCGAGTTCACCGAGGTGGAGAGCGGCCGCTCATCAGAACGGCCCGAGCTTGCCAAGGCACTGACCCAATGCCGGATCAGAGGTGCCACACTGATCGTCGCGAACGTCTCGCGCCTCACCCGGTCGGTGGCGTTCCTCTCGCGCCTTCTCGAAGCTGGGGTCGAGGTCAGGTTCTGTGATCTACCGCAGATCGAGGGACCGACCGGACGGTTCATGCTCCAGCAGATGGTCGCTGTGGCCGAGCTGGAGGCGGGCCTTATTGGAGATCGCACGCGCAAGGCGCTGGCTGCTGCCAAGGCACGAGGCAAGAAGCTCGGCACCCCAGACAATCTGCGGCGGCAAGATGTTGGGCGTGACCGAGGCCGGGCAGCACGCACCCGCATCGCTGACGCACGGGCGCTCGATCTCGCCGAGATCATCAAGGACGTTTGCGCTTCAGGGGCATCATCGCTTCGAGAGATCGCGACAGGTCTCAACTCCCGTGGAATTCCGACCGCACGGGGAGGAACATCGTGGTCGGCCACCCAGGTGCAGCGGGTGTTGGACCGGGTGACCTGAGATCAGAAACAGCAGATTGGATGTCTGCCCAGTTGCTGCTCCTCATGGCCGCGTGACACAACCCGGTCCCAGGAGGACCGACCGTTCATGAATCATCAGACGCTTGCATCGTTCATTTGGTCGGTCGCCGATCTGCTGAGGGGAGACTACAAGCAGTCGGAGTATGGCCGGGTGATCCTGCCATTCACGGTTCTGCGGCGACTTGACTGCGTGTTGGAGGGCACCAAGGCCGCTGTCCTCTCTGAGTTACAGACGAAGACCGCACTGGGCCTCAACCCAGAACCCTTCCTGCTCCGTGCAGCTAAGCAGGGCTTCTACAACACCGATCCGCTCGATCTCGCGAGGCTGATGGGCGACCAGGACAACATCCGCGCCAACCTCATCCGCTACGTCGAGGGCTTCTCACCTGCGGTGCGAGACATCTTCGAGCAGTTCGAGTTCCACGCCCAGATCGACCGGCTCGCCAAGACCGGGCTGCTCTATCAGGTGACGGAGAAGTTCGCCCGGATCGACCTGCACCCGTCGAAAGTCGACAACACGGCGATGGGCCACGCTTTCGAGGAACTGATCCGGAAGTTCGCAGAAATCTCGAATGAGACGGCCGGCGAGCATTTCACCCCGCGTGAGGTGATCCGGCTAATGGTCAACTTGCTGTTCGTCGAGGATGACGAGGGTCTAACCAAACCCGGCATCGTGCGCACGATCTACGACCCTACGGCCGGAACAGGCGGCATGTTGTCGATCGCGGGCGAGTATCTCGCCGAGCACAATCCGAAGGGGCACCTGACCATGTTCGGTCAAGAGTTGAACCCTGAGTCCTATGCGATCTGCAAGGCCGACATGCTCATTAAGGGGCAGGACATTGGCAACATCGCTCCCGGCAACACGCTGTCGGAGGACGGCCATACGGGACGCCGCTTCGACTACATGCTCAGCAACCCGCCTTTCGGCGTCGAGTGGAAGAAGGTCGAGAAGCAGGTCCGCGCCGAGCACGAGCAGAAAGGTTTCGACGGGCGCTTTGGGCCCGGGCTTCCGCGCGTGTCGGACGGATCGTTGCTGTTCCTTATGCACCTCTTGTCGAAGATGCGACCACGTGAGGAAGGCGGCTGCCGCTTCGGCATCGTCCTCAACGGCTCGCCCCTGTTCACAGGCGGCGCCGGCAGCGGGGAGAGCGAGATCCGCCGCTACGTGCTCGAGAACGATCTGGTCGAGGCGATCGTCGCCCTGCCCACCGACATGTTCTACAACACCGGCATCTCTACCTACGTCTGGATCCTCAGCAACAAGAAGCCTGAGGCCCGGCGCGGCAAGGTCCAACTGATCGACGCTAGCTCGTTCTGGCGCAAGATGCGCAAGACGCTGGGCTCCAAGCGCAAGGAGATGTCGGACGAGCAGATCACCACGGTGACGCGGCTGTTCGGCCAATTCATCGAGGTGCGGCTTGCGACGATGTTCGACGACGCAGGCAAGGAGGTCGGCCGCAAGATCGTGCTCGAGGGCGAGGCGGAGCCCGCGGCGCCTGATGGCGGCAAGGTCAAACTCGCTCCGCTCTCGCGCATCTTTCCCAACAGCGCCTTCGGCTATCGCACCATTACGGTCGAGCGACCGCTGCTCGACGAGGGTGGCAAGCCCGTGCTTGGCCAGCGTGGCAAAGCCAAGGGCAAGCTACAGGCGGACTCGAGCCTGCGTGACACCGAGAACGTGCCGCTCGACGAGGACGTCGAGACCTATTTCAAGCGCGAAGTGCTGCCGCACGCGGGTGACGCGTGGATCGACCACGAGAAGACAAGGACCGGCTACGAGATCCCATTCACACGGCACTTCTACGTGTTCGAGCCGCCGCGGCCGCTCGCCGAGATTGACGTCGACCTTGACGCCGTGACAACGCGCATCAAGGCGATGCTTGAAGGGCTGGCGGCATGAGCTTCCCAGCGTATTCGAGCTACAAGGACAGCGGCACACTCACGCTTGGGCTATTGCCCACCAGATGGGCCGTTGGAGCGCTTAAATGGCATCTAGCACGGAACGACGGCGGCGTGTGGGGCAACGATCCGTCCGGTAATGGTGATACCCTCGTCTTGCGCTCCACCGAGCAAACGCAGGGTGGTTTGTGGAAGCTCGACGACCCCGCATTTCGGAGCCTGACGGACCAAGAGAAGCAATCAAGCACCCTCCGTGTCGGAGATCTGTTAATCACCAAATCAAGCGGAAGCTCTTTGCACATTGGAAAGACCACTCTTGCGGATAATATAATTGACAGTATGAAGTGCTGTTACTCAAATTTTATGCAAAGATTACAAGTAGATAGCTATTTTATACCAAAATATATGTGGTATATTCTTAATAGTGGCGTAGCTAGAACGCAATTTGGGGTTTTATCGAACTCAACGACGGGCCTTGCTAACCTAAGTGCAGGCCTCATCGGCTCAATTTCCGTTCCGATCCCATCGATCTCAGAGCAGGA
The DNA here is from genome assembly GCF_017355285.1 of Methylobacterium sp. SD274. NCBI lineage: Bacteria > Pseudomonadati > Pseudomonadota > Alphaproteobacteria > Hyphomicrobiales > Methylobacteriaceae > Methylobacterium > Methylobacterium sp. SD274. The sequence goes on from NZ_JADIJP010000045.1 coordinate 14,865, forward strand.
TGCTATTGTAACCTTCCTAGACCATGAGATGGCCAAGATTGATGCACTAATTGAGGAACAGCGACGCTTGATTGTGTTGCTAAAGGAGAAGCGGCAGGCTGTCATCTCCGGCGCCGTCACCAAGGGTCTCAACTCTGACGTCCCGATAAAGGACAGCGGCGTCGAGTGGCTTGGCAAGGTGCCAGCGCATTGGGACGTCATTCGGATCAAGCACATCGCTCGGATGGAAAGCGGACACACACCCGATCGCAAAGTGGCAGCTTACTGGGAGGACTGTGACATCCCATGGGTATCGCTCCATGATACCACCTATCTAAAAAATCACGACTACATTTCGAAAACCGCTCAGCAAGTAAATGCACTCGGCATCGAGAATTCGTCTGCGCGTCTCCTTCCACCTGGTGTAGTTGTTTTCTCCCGCGATGCTACGATCGGCCGATGTGCCATCACAACCTGTGAAATGGCTGTTTCTCAGCACTTCATCGCTTGGGTCTGCAGCGAGCGAGTCAATGCGGAATTCTTGTTGCTGTGCTTGCGAAGCATGGCCGGTGAACTTGAACGATTGACGGCAGGTGCCACGCTTAAAACCATCGGTATGCCCGATGTTCGCACGCTGACTGTCGCGATCCCGGATATAGCGGAGCAAGAAGCAATCGTCGCCTGTGTGCGACGCGCAGCCGAGCAGATCGATCAGCTTATTCGAGAGGCCGAGGCGGCGTCGATTTTGCTACAGGAGCGGCGTGCCGCGCTGATCTCTGCCGCTGTCACAGGCAAAATCGACGTCCGCCCGTCAGCTGCGGTTCTAAATTTCCCGGTTGATCGGGTGCGTGCCCGACGCCTTGTCGCCACTGAAGTCATTGAGCGGTTAGCGCATCAGCCGACCTTCGGGCGGACCAAGCTTCAGAAGATCCTTTACTTGGCTGAAACCCACGCCAACATCAACGAACTCGCTGGATGCTATATCCGCATGCCCTACGGTCCTTTGGACCAGACGATGATCAATGAGGTGGAAAATGGATCCCTTGAGGCAGGATTCATTGTCGATGACCCGGGGGATCGCAAGATGGTGCGATATCATCCTGGTCCTGTAAAGGGGCGCTCTCGTGACGAGTTAGCCCAATGGCTTGGCGATGAACGCATCGCCAAGCTTGACAAGCTCATCACTGACTTCGCCGACCTCGATACTCGCGCTGCCGAAGCCGCTGCGACGCTCTACGCTGTTTGGAACGACGCTATAATCGACGGCGAGACACCAGCAGACATGGAGATTGTCCTCGCCGTCCTGTCCGAGTGGCACCCTGAGAAAGCCAAGAACTTCGGCATTAACGAGCTACAGACGCGGCTCGATTGGATGCGCCGTCACGGCTTTGTGCCCAGCGGTGCCGGCTCGAAGACATCGACGGGCAGGCTGTTCGCATGAGGCAGACAGTCGGCCGTTCTCTGGAGCTTTACTACATCGACGGGCGCCCGGATGGCATGGTCGCGGCCGAGGTGTTCAACTGGACGGGTCACGTCCTGATGTTTCCGCGCACGCAGTTGAACGCCGCTCTGGCGCGCCCGGAGGCGGGCTATGCCGGCGTCTACCTGCTGCTTGGAGATCAGGAGGGAGATCCGTTCGCCTATGTTGGCGAAAGCGAGGACATTGGCGCACGCATTCGGCAACACGACGTGCAGAAAGAATGGTGGACGAGCGCAGTGCTTGTGACGGCGTCCGCCAACAAGCTCAACAAGGCGCATGTGCGCTACCTCGAAGCACGTCTAATCGCCCACGCGAAGGCAATCGGGCACACCCCACTCGACAACCTCACCGCTCCAGTGCTTCCAACATTGAGTGAGGCGGACATCGCTAAGATGGAGGCGTTCCTCGAAAACCTCCTTATCGTGCTGCCGGCGGTGCGGGTGGATATGCTCATCCAGCGAGCCCGGCCGGTGGCTCAGGCTGCTCTCGCTCACTCGAACATCACCTCTCGTCAGCTAGGAGCTGATCATACGCGTTTCGTGCTGGAGGCCCGCAGGCATGGTCTGCGGGCCTCCGCAGTGCTGGTTGACGGCGAGTTCGTTGTCGAGGCCGGCTCAATGAGCAAGCTCGAGTGGAGGGGGCTGAAGCATCATTCCTATGCGCCGCTCTATGCGGAGCTCCGCCGTTCTGGCGTCCTTATGGAACAGGGCGGCCACTGCGTCTTCACCCAAAACTATGCGTTTCGCAGTCCGAGCGCCGCAGCGGCTGCTGTCAATGGCAGGGCGTCAAACGGGCAGATCGATTGGCGCACTGAAGATGGCGTGCTGACTTATCGTGATTGGGAGGCACGGCAGCTTGCCGCTCAAGCGGGAGTTTCAGCTTGAGTCTACACAAGGAGATCAGCTTCGAGGACGAGATCTGCGAGCACCTCGCGGCGCATGGTTGGATCTACGAGACGGGCAGTGCTGCGAACTACGATCGTCCGCGCGCGCTGTTTCCCGCCGATCTCATCGCATGGGTGCAGCAGACGCAGCCGAAGGCTTGGGAGGCGCTCAGCCGCAGCCAGGGCGTAGGCGCCGCAGCGGCGCTGCTCGACCGCGTGCGCAAGCAGATTGACGATCGCGGCGCGCTCGATGTCATCCGGCACGGTGTCGACATGTTGGGCGTGAAGGGGCGCATCGAGCTCGCGCAGTTCCGACCGGCCTTCGGCACGAACCCGGTCATCATCGCGGCCTATCAGGCGAACCGGCTGCGTGTCGTCCGGCAGCTGCGCTACTCCTCGGCGAACGAGAACTCGATCGACGTCGCGCTGTTTCTAAACGGCGTGCCCGTCGCTACCCTCGAGCTAAAGACGGACTTCACGCAGTCGATCACTGACGCGATCGACCAGTATCGCTTCGATCGGCTGCCGCAGGCGAAGGGACAGGCGCGTGAGCCGCTGCTGTCGTTCCCTGGCGGCGCGCTGGTGCACTTCGCGGTAAGCAACAGCGAAGTGCACATGACGACCAAGCTCGCCGGCCCAGCGACGCGCTTCCTGCCGTTCAATAAGGGCGACCATGGCGGCGCCGGCAACCCGGTGAACCCGAATGGGCACCGCACGTCCTATCTGTGGGAAGAGGTCCTCGCACGCGAGAGCTGGCTTGAGATCCTCGGCCGCTACCTCGTTGCCCAGCGCGACTCAAAACGCGCGATCACCGGTCTGATCTTCCCGCGCTACCATCAGCTCGACGCGACGCGGAAGCTCGCGGCTGCAGTGCGCGTCGAGGGGGCAGGCGGCAAATATCTGATTCAGCACTCAGCCGGCTCCGGTAAGACGAACTCGATCGCGTGGGCGGCACACTTTCTCGCAGACCTGCACGACGCGGCGGACAAGAAGCTGTTCTCGACGGTGATCGTGGTCTCCGATCGCAACGTCATCGATTCCCAGCTGCAGGACGCGCTATTTGGCTTTGAGCGCACTACTGGCGTCGTGGCGACCATTCGGAGCGAAGGCGGTGCCAAGAGCGGGCAACTCGCCGAGGCGCTGGCGCAGGGCAAGAAAATCATTGTCTGCACCATCCAGACCTTCCCCTTTGCGCTCGACGCAGTGCGGGAGCTCGCGGCGACGGAGGGCAAGCGCTTCGCGGTGATCGCCGACGAGGCGCACAGCTCACAGACCGGTGAGGCCGCTAAGAAGCTCAAGCAATTGCTCTCCCCGCAGGAGATTGCCGACCTGCAGGATGGCGGCGAGATGAGCGCCGAGGACGTCCTCGGGGCCCAGATGGCCGCGCGCGCGGGAGAAAGCGGCGTCACCTACGTCGCCTTCACGGCGACCCCAAAGGCTAAGACCCTCGAGCTGTTCGGCCGCAGACCGCATCTGGATCAGTCGCCCGGACCCACCAATCTGCCGGCCGCCTTCCACGTCTACTCCATGCGTCAGGCGATCGAGGAGGGCTTCATCCTCGACGTGCTGAAGAATTACACCCCCTACCGCCTCGCCTTCCGCCTCGCGAACAAGGGACAGGAGTGGGACGAGCAGGAGGTCGAGCGCAGCGCAGCTCTCCGGGGCATCATGCAATGGGTGCGGCTACACCCTTACAATATCGCGCAGAAGGTGCAGATCGTCGTCGAGCACTTCCGTGAGAACGTGCAGCCACTGCTTGCGGGCAAGGCCAAGTCTATGGTGGTGCTTGCAAGCCGCATAGAGGCGGTGCGCTGGAAGCTGGCCATCGACGCCTACATTAAGTCCAAGAACTATGACCTTGGAACGCTAGTTGCGTTCTCAGGTGAGGTGCCGAACCCAGAGGCAGATGACGAGCACGTTACCGAAGGCAGCGCATCGCTGAACCCCGGCCTCAAGGGACGAGAGATCCGCGAGGCTTTCGCCGGCGCCGATTATCATCTCCTGCTTGTTGCCAACAAATTTCAAACCGGCTTCGACCAACCGCTGCTGTGTGGGATGTATGTTGATCGACGGCTTGGGGGCATCCAGGCGGTGCAGACCCTCTCGCGTCTCAACCGCGCGCACCCGGGCAAGGACACCACCTACGTCCTCGACTTCGTGAATTCGTCTGAAGAGATCCTGACTGCCTTCCGCACCTACTACGACACGGCGGAGCTCGAGGGCGTCACCGACCCGAACATCGTTCTCGACTTGAAGGCCAAGCTCGACGCAAGCGGCCACTACGATGAATTCGAGGTGGACCGGGTAGCCGCGGTGGAAATGAACTCGAAGGCGAAGCAGGGCGACTTGATCGCGGCGATCGAACCGGTGGCAGATCGCCTACTGAAGCGCTTTAAAGCCGCCCAGGAGCACCTGCTGCGTGCGACAGAGCGGGAGGACGGCAACAGCGCAGGCGAAGCCAAGGACGAGCTCGACGCGCTCCTACTGTTCAGGAGCGACATGGTCGCCTACCAGAGCGCCTACAGCTTCCTGTCGCAGATTTTTGATTACGCCAACACCGCGGTCGAGAAACGCTTCCTCTTCTACAAGCGCCTAGTCCCGCTGCTGGAGTTCGGCCGCGAGCGTCCGGGCGTCGACCTCTCGAAAGTGACGCTCACGCACCACAGCCTCAAGAACGAAGGCCAGCGTCGGCTCGACGTTTCCGGGCGCGATGAGACCAAGCTCACTCCGATGACCGGCATGGGCTCGGGTTCGGTGCAGGAGAAAGAGAAGGCGCTTCTCGCCGAGATCATTGAGCGCGTGAACGACCTCTTCGGCGGTGACACTACGGACGGCGATCAGCTCAGCTACGTCACGACGTTACGTGACAAAATGCTAGAGTCGAACGCGCTGGTCACGCAAGCCGCGAACAACACGAAGGCGCAGTTCGACAATTCTCCTACGCTGCGAAGCGAGCTGATGAACGCCATCATCGACGCCTTCGAGGCCCACGCGTCGCTGAGCAAGCAGGCCATCGGCTCGGAGAAGGTGCGAGAGGGCCTGAAGGATGTGCTTCTCGGACCGGCGCAGCTCTATGAAGCGCTGCGGGCGCGAGCCGAGGAAGAACCGGTTGATGCCTAGGGCGATCAAGGCCTATGTCGCCGGCGGAAGCTGATTGAACTTTTCGTTTTGGGAAAAGGCCGCAGGCGTGACAGACGGCGTTTACATGATCCGCGATGACAACACGCTGGTCGAAATGCGTTCGAGCCCTTTCGAGAGTGAGGACCTGCTTCAGAGGCTTCTAGCGAACCACCCCAGCTTGATCGCTGGTGATGCCGTTGATCCAACGAACCCACGTCGCTGGCTGCTGATCGCGCGCGAGCAGACTGTGCCAGGTGAAGAAGGTGGCTCTGGCCGCTGGTCACTCGACCATCTCTTCGTTGACCAGGACGGTGTGCCCACTCTCGTTGAGGTGAAGCGTGCCAGTGACACGCGAGGACGACGCGAGGTCGTAGCCCAGATGCTCGACTACGCCGCAAATGGTGTTGTTTACTGGCCCCTTGAGGCAATCCGGGAGCGGTTCGAGCGCACGTGTGCGGCGGCTGAACGTGATGCAGACGAAGCGCTCCGTGAGCATTTAGGACGCCCTGAGGCCGACCTTGAAGAGTTCTGGCGTGTCGTGGATGTGAACCTGCGAGCGGGCCGCATCCGGATGGTGTTCGTTGCGGACGTCATCTACCCCGAGCTCAAGCGGATCGTCGAATTTCTGAACGCCCAGATGAGCCCAGCTGAGGTCATTGCTCTCGAGATTAAACACTACGCCGGGCAGGGGCTACGCACGTTGGTCCCACGCCTAATTGGACGCACAGCAGAAGCTGAGCGGCGCAAGGGCACGGGTTCGACATCCGCCAAGGCAGTTCCCCGGCCTGCGGTATCATATGAAGAGTGGTTCACCCTGTTTGCCGAGCAGCGCGGACCTGGTGAGGCGATGGCCGCTCGCGCGATCTATGATTGGTGGGTGGCTCAGGGCGGTGTGTATGAGGTGACTAGCGCGCAGAAACCGTCGCTGATCGTCAAATTCGTTCACGACCGCGGGCATTGCTGGCCCTCGGTCATGAGGATGAACGGCCGGGTAACGACAGCCCTATGCTACGTCATGAAGAGCCCGCCCTTCGACAACGTCGAGGTTCGTCGTGAGGTGCTTGCGACGCTCGAAGAAACATTCGGCCAGCGCTACGGGGAGCGGGCGGTCGACGGCGAACCCTATGTGCCTCTAGCACTGCTCCAAGAGGCAGCGGCGCGAGAGAAGCTGTTCGCGATCTGGCAGTCGCTTATCGACCGGATCCGCAGCGGGACATAGTCCTAAGCGCCTCTTGGTTCAGATCGTCTCGTAGGCGAAGAAAAGCGTGATCGTAGAAAGGCTGAAGAGGCCGATGATGAAGCAGATGTCGGCGACTCGCTCTAGCCGGAGAGCGAGGGGACGGTCTTCATCGAGGCGCATCGAGAGATACGAGGCCACCGCACTGGCAAGGAACAGGATCGCCGTCAGCGAAACGGCCTCGTCCACATGAGTCGGGCCGATCTGGGCCTCGGCGATTTTCACCAACCCAACCAGCGTCGTGCAGACCCCAATCATCGTTCCCGCGGCAGGCAGGATGTGCTGGGACAGGGCACGGGGGGCATGCCCGCGGTTTAGGCCTCGTCTCTTCATGCGGAGCTCCGGCGCTTGGAGGGTTCAGGCCGGATCAACCACCGCATGAGGGGTAACCCGGTCTTCGAGGCTTCAGCGCCTGCCTGCCCTCGAACTCCATCGAGATCTATTCGATTGAGATGTGAAGCGCATTGAGTGCGCTGGAAAATACGCGACGTTGGCGCATGGCGGCATCCGTGGTGTTCGTAGCAGTCGTTGCCACCGAAATCGCTCCCGCCTCTCAGCGCTGCCCTGTAGCGATCCTCGGTCTGCCTTGAACGTCCCATGCAGGAGCAGGTATCCTTGGTCGCACTGTGGGACCTTCCTCTCAGTGAAGGGGACCTCGGCGGTCAGCCTCGAGGCGCTCTGCCACCTTCGTGAGGTCGTCCTGGCTGATGTTGCGTAAGGCGGTGAGGAAGCCATCGAGCGCCTCCTCCAAAGTCTGCCCCTTAGCCCGCGCAAACTCTTGCATCTTCGCAAGCTCCGACTCGGAGAAGCGCTGGCCTGTGAGGTGCTCAAGCTCCTGAAAAGCCACCAGAGGCGCAAGCAGGTCACGGAGGCTCATCGCTGAAATTCTCGGCTTGTCATCATCATCAACGGAGAGGGAGCTCGAGGCAGCACAAAACCGACAACGATCTAAGATCCGAGTGCTCGACGCACGGCATCTGGCTCACGCTCGATGACACGTAGGAGCGCTTGCATCGCCGCGTCAGGTCGGCGGCGTCCCTGCTCGTAGGACTCCATCGTCCGCGCCGAGATGCGGAACCGCTGTTCAAACTCCTTGGTCGATGCAGCTACCGTTCGCCTGATCGCCTTCACCCGCTCAGGGGTGATGAGATCGTCTTGCACCTCGTAGCTCTGGGCCTCGACCTCACCACGCAGATAAGCGGCCATCTCCTGAAAGGCCTCAACCAGATCATCGCCGACTCGGGACCCAGTGGACTGCTGAGTGCTCTGCGTCATGGCTCGACTCCTTTGATGCTCGCGATCGCCTCGAGGATCGCCTTGCGCTGCTCCGGTGATAGATCGTCTCGCTCATTCTTCGGGTAGGCAGTCATCATGAACAGCACGCCGGGAGCGATCGCGACGTAGTAGATCGTGCGGCCTCCTCCGCTCTTACCTC
>NZ_JADIJP010000046.1:0-21646 GCF_017355285.1 Methylobacterium sp. SD274
GCCACCGCCACCACCCCAGCCGCCTCCGCGAGCGTCAGCGGTTGTCGGAACGAACGCGACCGCGCCGAGCAATGCGGCGGATGCGAGAATGAGTTTGTTCATGGAACGCCAGCCTGATTGTCTTTTGGAATTGATCACTGACAACGCGCCGTCAGCAGGGAAGGCTCCATTATGGGAGGGCCTTTGACGGACTGAAATATGCCGCACCGAAAATGGACTGTGCTTGCGGATGAAATCGAACACTACCGTCGCGGAGAGCTTAACGGCCCGACCCGAACGATCCGCGATCGGCGCGACGTCATCGTTGCCGTGGTGTGAGTCCTTGCATTCGACTGGGGATGTCGGCTCCGGCGATTGACAAAGGCGCGGCGAACGCAGACTTTCGAATCGTTCCGAGGGGGGCCCCGTTCAGGGGGCTGAGATAGGGCCGCAGCCCTGACCCTTGAACCTGATCCGGCTCATACCGGCGGAGGGACGGGAACTACGCTTGGGTTGTCTGCTCCAAACGAGCGGGTGCCCGTCGTCCTTACGTACCGTTGCGAACCGGATCGCCTCCCACGCCAGGAGCGAATCCGATATGAACGCACCCGTCCTTTCCAAAGACCTTTCCGGACAAGAACCCGCCAAGGGGCAGCCGCAAGCGGTGACCACCGGCCCGATCATGGGCTCGCGCAAGGTCTATGCGAGCGTGGCTGGCCGTGACGACATCCGGGTGCCGTTCCGCGAGGTCACGTTGAGTGATCCGAAGGAGGCGCCGGTGCGGGTCTACGATCCGTCTGGCCCCTATACCGAGACCGATGCCCGGATCGACCTGAATGCCGGCCTGCCCCTGCTGCGCGACCCGTGGATCGCCAAGCGCGGCTACGCCACGATCACGCCGCGCGCGGTCAAGCCCGAGGACAACGGCTTCGTGCCGGAGGACAAGCTCGTCGCCCCCTGTCCGGCGACGCGCCAGATCCGCAAGGCCGGCCCCGGCCAGATGGTGACGCAGTACGAGTTCGCCAAAGCCGGGATCATCACCGAGGAGATGATCTACGTCGCCCACCGCGAAAACCTCGCCCGCGAGACGATGCTGGAAGGCGCGCAGACCGCGCTGGCCGACGGCAACAGCTTCGGTGCCTCGCTCCCCGCTTTCATCACCCCCGAATTCGTGCGCGACGAGGTGGCGCGCGGCCGCGCCATCATCCCGGCCAACATCAACCACCCCGAGGTGGAGCCGATGGCGATCGGCCGCAACTTCCTCGTCAAGATCAACGCCAATATCGGCAATTCGGCCGTGACTTCGTCGGCAGCGGAAGAGGTGGAGAAACTGGTCTGGGCGACCCGCTGGGGCGCCGACACGGTGATGGACCTCTCCACTGGTCGAAACATCCACAACATCCGCTCGTGGATCGTGCGCAACTCGCCCGTGCCCATCGGCACCGTGCCGATCTACCAGGCGCTGGAGAAGGTCGGTGGCGATCCGCTGAAGCTCGACTGGGAGGTCTTCAAGGATACCCTCATCGAGCAGGCCGAGCAGGGCATCGATTACTTCACCATCCATGCGGGCGTCCGCCTGGCCCATGTGCCGCTCACCGCGCGCCGGGTCACCGGCATTGTCAGCCGAGGCGGCTCGATCATGGCGCGCTGGTGCCTCGCCGGTCACCGGGAATCGTTCCTCTACGAGCGGTTCGACGAGATCTGCGACATCATGAGGGCCTACGACGTCTCGTTCTCGCTGGGCGACGGCCTGCGCCCTGGCTCCATCGCGGATGCCAACGACGCGGCGCAGTTTGCGGAACTCGAGACCCTCGGCGAGCTGACGAAGATCGCCTGGGACAAGGGCTGCCAGACCATGATCGAGGGCCCCGGCCACGTGCCGATGCACAAGATCAAGGTGAACATGGAAAAGCAGCTGGAGGAGTGCGGCGAGGCGCCGTTCTACACCCTCGGCCCGCTGACCACCGATATCGCACCGGGCTACGACCACATCACGTCGGGCATCGGCGCCGCCATGATCGGCTGGTTTGGCTGCGCCATGCTCTGCTACGTCACCCCGAAGGAGCATCTCGGCCTGCCCAACCGCGACGACGTCAAGGAAGGCGTCATCACCTACAAGATCGCGGCCCATGCCGCCGATCTCGCCAAGGGCCATCCGGCGGCGCAGCTGCGCGACGACGCCCTGTCACGCGCCCGGTTCGACTTCCGCTGGGAGGACCAGTTCAACCTGTCGCTCGATCCCGACACGGCGCGCGCCTACCACGACGAGACCCTGCCGAAGGACGCCCACAAGGTTGCGCATTTCTGCTCGATGTGCGGCCCCAAATTCTGCTCGATGAAGATCACGCAGGATCTGCGCGCCGAGGTGCTGGCGATGGAGGCGGCAGGTCAGGTGTTGGGCGAGGCGACGCCCATGAGCCAGGCCGAACGCGAGGCGGGAATGGCGGCCAAATCCGCCGAGTTCCAGGCCGAGGGCGGCAAGCTCTACGTCGACGCGGCCGAATAGGCCGCCTCGCCTCACCCTCTCGCGCCCGGCGCGAGAGGGCATTACCCCGTTGTCAGGCTCCGCGTGCGTAGCGGCTGACGGCGAGGTCCGGGGTGGCGATGTCCGGCGTGCGGCCGGAGATGAGGTCCGCCAGCACCCGGCCCGAGCCGCAGGCCATGGTCCAGCCCAGGGTGCCGTGGCCGGTATTGGTGTAGAGGTTCGACAGGCGCGTTCCGCCGACGATGGGCGTGCCGTCCGGCGTCATCGGCCGCAGGCCGGTCCAGAATTTCGCCTGGGCGAGATCGCCGCCCGCCGGGAACAGGTCGCCGACGGAGCGGACCAGGGTCTCCCGGCGCGGTCCGCGCAGGACCGCGCTGAAACCGGCGAGCTCGGCGGTGCCGCCGACCCGGATGCGGTCGCCGAGCCGGGTGATCGCGACCTTGTAGGTCTCGTCCATCACTGTCGAGACCGGGGCGGCGTCGATATTGGTGACCGGCAGGGTGAGGGAATACCCCTTCACCGGATAGATCGGCAGTTCGATGCCGAAAGGCCGGAGCAAAGCCGGGGTGTAGCTGCCCATGGCCGCCACATAGGCGTCAGCGGTCAGGACCTCGCCTGCTGCCGTCGCCACGCCGCTGATCCGGTCACCCTCGCTGCGCAGGCCGGTGATGGCCGTGCCGTAGCGGAAGACCACACCGAGGTCTTCGCAGAGTGCGGCGAGGCGTTGCGTGAACAGATGCGCGTCGCCGGTCTCGTCGCCGGGGAGCCGCAGGCCACCGACGAAGGTCCCGGCCACCCGCGCCAGGGCCGGCTCGGCCATGATGCAACCGGCGGGGTCCAGCACCGCGTAGGGAACGCCATAGGCGTCGAGGACGCGGGTGTCGTCCCCGACATGATCGAGCTGCTTCTGCGTCCGGAACAGCTGGAGCGTGCCCTGCTCGCGGTGATCGTAGGCGATGCCGGTCTCGGCGCGCAGGTCGCGCAGCACGTCGCGGCTGTATTCGGCCAGACGCACCATCCGGCCCTTGTTGCGCTGGTAGGCTTCCTCCGTGCAATTCGCCAGCATCCGGGCGAGCCAGCCGTAAAAACGCGGCTCGAAGCTCGGCCAAACCACGAGGGGCCGGTGGCGCATCATCAGCCACTTCATCGCCTTGAGGGGAATGCCGGGCGCCGCCCAGGGTGCCGAATATCCCGGCGAGACCTGGCCGGCATTGGCGAAACTCGTCTCGAGCCCCGCCGCCGGCTGGCGCTCCAGCACGGTGACCCGATGGCCGGCTTTGGCCAGGTAATAGGCCGAAGTGACGCCGACGACACCGCCACCGAGGATCAGGACATGCATGGTCGGCGTTCCGTAGAGGGTCGGGGTTAGGGTCCGGAATGAGCTTGGCACCCCGAGCGGGCTCGCATGGGCGGGCCAATACGTCACCTTGCTCAGTCCCTATGGCGTGTCGCAGGTTTCAGGCCGCAGAAGCGGCGACCCTCGTTGCGAAACCCGCCCAGGGCCTGTTCGATCGGGTTTTCCAGCGGATGCTTGTGCCAGAGCAGATCATCCCAGCAGACCACCTCATCCTGAGGCGCCCTTTGCTTGAGCAAAGGGCCTCGAAGGAGCCCTCCAGTCGTCTCCCGATCCCTGGAAGCCTCCTTCGAGGCCGCTACGCGGCACCTCAGGATGAGGTTAAGCTCTAGAATAAGAACTCAAACGGTTGTCAGAGCTCGCCGGTGAGGAACTGCGCCCGGCCGTGGCCGAAGGACCAATCCTCGTCGGTGTTCTCCACCGTCGAGACCATGACGTCGGCCGGGGCGATGCCGCAGGCGGCTTCGAGCTTCTCGGTCAGCAGCTTGTAGAACAGCTGCTTCTTCTCTTTGCCGCGCGGCCGGGTGATCATCTGGACCACCACAACGTCCTTGGTGCGCGGGATGTCGAGCCCGGTATCCTCGACGATCATCCGCGAGGGCTTGTGCTCGGTGACGATCTGGTAGCGGTCGCCCGGCGGAACGTTGAACGCCTCCAGCATCGCCTCGTGCGCGGCGTCGAGGAGCGTCTTCAGTTCGGAATCGGTGCGGCCTTCCAGGATATCGAAGCGCATCAGGGGCATGTCGGTTCAACCTTTGAAGAGAATGGAACGGGTCACGGGCCGTCTATCGGGAGTGCGCCGGCCGCCGGTCAGGCTTCGGCGCGGATGAGACCGCGCAGCATCTCGATCATGCCGGTGATCTCGGCTTGGGTCGAGATGAAGGGCGGGCCCATGGCGATGGTGTCGCCGGTGAAGCGCAGGAGGATGCCTTCGCGCAGGCCGCGCTCGAAGATCCGCAGAGCGCGCGCGCCGGGCTGGCCCGGTGTCGGTTCGAGATCGACGGCCGCCGTCAGGCCGAAATTGCGGATGTCCTTGATGCCCGGTTCGTCGCGCAGCGTGTGGACGGCCCCCTCGAGGATCGGCTCCAACTCGCGCACGCGGGCGAAGAGATCGCCCTCCTCCATCAGGTCGAGGGAGGCATGGGCGACGGCCGCCGCCAGGGGATGGCCCGAATAGGTGTAGCCGTGGAACAGTTCCACCGCCGCGGCGGGCCCGGTCATGAACGTGTCGTAGATCTCCTTCCGCACGATGACGCCGCCCATCGGCACGATGCCGTTGGTGATGCCCTTGGCGAAGGTGATCATGTCGGGGATCACACCGAGGCGGTCAGCGCCGAAGGGCGCCCCGAGGCGGCCGAAACCGGTGATCACCTCGTCGAAGACCAGCAGGATGCCGTGCCGCGTGCAGATTTCGCGCAGGCGCTGAAGGTAGCCCAGCGGCGGCACGATGACGCCGGCCGAGCCCTGCAGCGGCTCGACGATGACGCAGGCGATCGTGCCCGCATCGTGCAGCGCCACCATCCGTTCGAGGTCGTCGGCGAAATGCGCGCCCCAGGTCGGCTGGCCCTTGGAGAAGGCCATCTCGGCATAATCGTGGGTATGGCGCAGGTGGTCGACGCCCTGGATCATGGCGGTGGCGAACATCTTGCGGTTGGCCACCATGCCGCCCACCGACATGCCGCCGAAGCCGACGCCGTGATAGCCCTTCTCGCGGCCGATCATGCGGAAGCGGCCGGCCTCGCCGCGCAGGCGATGATAGCCGAGAGCGATCTTCAGAGCGGTATCGACGGCCTCCGAGCCGGAATTTGTGAAGAACACCCGGTCGAGCCCGTCCGGGGCCATGTCGGCGATACGCTCGGCCAGCCGTAGCGTCACCGGGTTGGTCATCTGGAAGGCGGTGCAGTAATCGAGGGTCTCGGCCTGCCGGCGCAGGGCCTCGACGATCCGCGGCTGGGCGTGGCCGAGGGGGCAGCACCACAGGCCCGACAGGCTGTCGAACAGCTCGCGCCCCTCGGCCGTCCGGTAATAGGCGCCCTTCGCCGAGGTGATGATGCGCGGCGTCGGGTCGGCCTTCACGTGGCGATTGGGCGTGAACGGCATCCAGTACGGCTCGACATTGAGCTGCCGGTTCGCCGCCTGGTCGATGATCGCATGATCCATGTGTCTCTCCGCCGATCCGCGATGCAAGATCCCGACCCTCGCCGCGCTGCGTTATCGCCCGGCCCTGGCTCACCGACTATCGACAGTTGGCGGGTTGGCACGCGCAGCTGTATCTGTTCACCCACCCATACAGTCGGATCGCCGAGACCGGCCTCGCCCGTGGATGACGGCCCATGATCAGCCTCGACCCCGCCAGCACCGCCCCCCTCGTCGCCCAACTGGTGGAGGCCGTCTCCGAACGCATCCGCAGCGGGAGCGTGGCGCCGGGCGCCCGCCTGCCCTCGGTGCGCAAGCTGGCCGTTCAGTGCGGCGTGAGCACGCTCACCGTCTCGAACGCCTATAACCGGCTGGTAGCGGACGGCCTGCTCGAAGCTCGACGCGCGAGCGGATACTTCGTCTCGGCCCGGCTGCTCGATCGCAAAGCCGCCGTCCCCCGGCGGAAGCCGGTACAGATCTCGGTGGATTCCGGCTGGCTGCTCCAGCGGGTCTACGAGGAGGACGCCTTCACCGTCAAAGCCGGCTGCGGCTGGCTGCCCGACAGCCACCTGTTCGCCGACGGGATCAAGCAGGCCCTGGCTGCCCTGTCGCGGCGCCCCGACCGGCTGGTCTCGCGCTATGGGCATCCCCTCGGCCACGCACCCTTGCGCCGGGCGATCCAGCTGCTCCTCGCCCAGCGCAACATCGAGTGCGAGCCGGACCAGATCCTGCTGACGCATGGGGCGAGCCAGGCCCTCGACCTGACCATGCGGACCTTCCTGCAGCCGGGCGACGTCGCCTTCGTGGACGATCCTGGCTATTGCAACCTCTACCCCTCGCTCCATGCGATGGGGGTGACCATCGTCGGCGTCGAGCGGACCCTCCAGGGGCCGTCGATCCCCGCGCTCCAGGCACTGGCGGAGCGGCACAAGCCGAAGCTGTTCTTCACCAATACGAGCTTCCACAACCCCACCGGGACGTCCTGCTCGCCGGCCACCGCCTACCAGATCCTCCGCATCGCTGAGAAACACGACTTCCAAATCGTCGAGGACGACATCTATGCGAGCTTCGTCGAGGAGACGGCGCCCAGCATCGCCAGCCTCGACCAGCTCGTGCGCGTCATCCACATCAGCAGCTTCTCGAAGACCATCTCGCCCGCCCTGAGGGTCGGCTATCTCGCCTGCAACCCCGAGAATGCGCAGCGGCTCCTGCGCATGAAGATGGCGGCGAGCCTGACGAGCTCGGAAATCTCCGAGAGCATCGTCCACTCGATCCTGACGGAAGGCCAGTACCGCCTCCACATCGCGCGGCTCCGCGAAAAGCTCGCCGCCGAGCAGAAGATTGTGGCCGAGGCCCTGCTCTCGGTGGGCCTGTCGCTGTTTCACCGCCCCGCCAACGGGCTCTTCCTCTGGGCCGGCTTCGGCGGCGATCCGGACACGGCCGGCCTCGCGCAAAGGGCCGCCGCGAAGGGCATCATGCTCGCCCCCGGACACCTGTTCCGCGCCGATCAGGAGCCGACCCCGTGGCTGCGCTTCAACGTGGCGCATGCCAACGCGCCGGCCCTGTTCCGCTTCCTCGACACCGAGCGGCCCGCGCCCGCGTGACTTACGAGGCCGAACCGGCGAGAACTCCGCATTCCCAACGCATCCCAGCTTGAGCGGCGATGACAAACGATTTCACCCTCGACCCGCGCCTCGTCGCCGACACCGTGCCGGTGGGCGACCTCGCCTTGTGCAGTGTCCTGCTGATGGACGACGCCCGGTTTCCCTGGCTGATCCTGGTGCCGCGCCGGGCGGGTGCCAGCGAACTCACCGACCTGTCGGCGGAGGATGCGCGCGACCTCATGGACGAGATCCGGATCGCCACCGGCGTGATGCTGGCCCTCGCCAAGCCCGACAAGGTCAACGTCGCGGCCTTGGGCAACGTCGTACCGCAGCTCCATGTCCATGTGATCGGGCGTTTCCTGTCCGATCCGGCCTGGCCCTCGCCGGTCTGGGGCGTAGGCACGCGCCAGTCCTATCCGCACCACGCCCGCGCCCAGATGATCGAGCGCATCGGCGCCCTGTTCGCGGCCGCCTGATGAGCGCGCGCCTCGACCAACTCGGCTATGCGGAAAGCCGGCTCGTCCGCCATTCGGCCGAGAGCAGCGACCTCGTGCCGAAGCCGGACGCGCCGGATGCACGGATCGTGCTCGTGGCGGGGGACCGCATCGTCCTTGCCGGCGATACGGCGCTCCTCCCCTCTAGGCAGGCGGCGAGTGCCTGCCACGCCGATCTCACGCTGTTCCTCGGCCGCCTCGATGGGGCTCCGGTCTTCGCCTGCGCGGTCTCACCGGAGGCCGCCGACGGGTACGAGTCTGATCCCGGCTTCCGCACCACCGACCTGCGCAGCCTCGCCGCCGAGAACGCGGTGGCGCCGCACGAACTCGGCCTCCTTGCCACGGCGAAATCCATCCTGGCCTGGCATGCTCGCCACGGCTTCTGCGCCAATTGCGGAACGGCCACTCGTTTCGCCGCCGGCGGTTTTCGCCGTGAATGCCCGAGTTGCGAGACCCACCACTTCCCCCGTGTCGATCCCGTGGTGATCATGCTGATCCGCCGTGGAGAAACCTGTCTGCTCGGCCGCTCGCCGCGCTTCAAGGAGGGGATGTATTCCTGCCTCGCCGGCTTCCTGGAGCCCGGCGAGACCATCGAGGACGCGGTCCGCCGCGAGACCCTCGAAGAGGCGGGGCTGAGGATCGGCGCGGTGACCTACCACGCCTCGCAGCCTTGGCCGTTCCCGTCGTCGCTGATGATCGGCTGCGCGGCGGAAGCCCTGGACGAAGCGATCACCATCGATCCGGCAGAACTCGCGGACGCCCGCTGGTTCACCCGCAACGAGGTGGCGGCGATGATCGGCGGGACCCATGGCGAGGGCCTGACCGTGCCGCCGCCCATGGCGATCGCGCATCTGCTCATGCGCGCCTTCGTCGAGGAGCAGCTTTAATAGGCTGTGGAAAACGGTCGACAGACTCACGGCAGTGGCATTTTTGTACCTCCCTGAGGAGGAGTTAGCCACGTCGCGGCATGGTTAAAAATTTCGGACGATCGGTCCGAAATTGTGTCTTCCCGGCACTATCCCAGGATTGCTCCGTTGATTCACGTCGCTGCCGTCAATGGAGGCGGCGAGGGGACGATGGCGAAGATTGTATTGGGTGTCGGCGCGATGATCGGGCTGATGACCGGAACCGTGGCTGCGGCGGACCTGCCCCGCCGTTCCGCACCGCCGCCCGTCTTCGTGCCTGTCCCAGCTTTCAGCTGGACCGGCTTCTATGCGGGTGTGCAGGCCGGATACGGCTTCACCGAGCGGCAGACCGTCCGCACGGCGGCGACCTCGGTGAATGGCAGCAACGCCGATCTCTTCATCGAGCGCGCCGGCATCGCCTCCCTGTCCTCCCGGCAGGAAGGCTTCGTGGCCGGCGGTCAGGCCGGGTACAATTACCAGTTCACCCCCGGCGCGGGCCTCGTCCTCGGCATCGAGACCGACATTGCCTATACCGACCTGGACGAGACTAAGCGCAGGTCGCGCGGCATCTTCGGGTCGGGCAGCGATTCGGCCGTGGTGACCACCACGCGTCAGAGCCTCGATTTCCTCGGCACCGTGCGCGGCCGGCTCGGTTACGCGTTCGATCGCGTCCTGGTCTACGGCACCGGCGGTCTCGCCTACGGCAACGTGAACTACCAGAGCGCGTCGAGCTTGCAGCTGGGGGGAGCTCCGACCCTCGCCCTCTTCGCCGGCGGGATCGACCGTCTCGAGACGGGCTTCGCCTATGGCGGGGGCATCGAATACGCCCTGCCGACCGAGAGTTTCCTCAACGTCTTCCGCTCCTCCGCGGTGACGCTGAAAGTGGAATACCTGCATTACGATCTCGGCAAGCGCAGCGTCCCGCTGACGGGCTCCAGCGGACTCGCCCAGTCCCTCGTGGAGGCGACCTCGCGCTTCCGGTCGGAGGGAAGCGTCGTCCGGGTCGGGCTGAACTACAAGTTCGGCTCCTGAGCCATCGGGACATCCGGCTCGCGATGCCCTCCGGGGCATCGCGGCGGCTTATCCCTCCGACATTGTCGGCAGAGCGACCGTCCAAGGCTCGTCGAGCCGAACCTCTTCCAGGTTGGTGCCCGTCCCGCCGCGATCGATCACCAGGAACTCCTGGGGCGCACCGAAGGGGGTCAGCACGCCGTGCCACGTGCCGATAGCGTAGCAAACCCCCTGGCCCGGCGCCGTGACGAAGGCCTGTGGTGGTCCGGGCCGCCCGTCCTCGTCGGGGCACACGACGACGAGGAACGGCGCGTCGTTCAGCGGCACGAAGGCCTGCGCGCCGAGGGGATGGCGCTCGATGAGACCGACCCTCAGCGGCAGGGGATAGGGCTCGGCTTCGACGAGGCCGATCACCACGCGCGCGTCCTCGCCGAGGGTACGGACCTCCGCCAGATCGTGGAAGCGGCGCGCCATGCCGGCATTCATGGGGCGCGGATCAACAGTCGCCCTGTCGATGATCGTCCCGAACGGGGCGAAGGCTTGGGGGGTGAGTGGACGCGCGACGATGTGGCGGGCGCTCATCACCCGATCCTGCGTGGCGTCAGGGCCGGGTGGCGGTTGACGTCCTTGTAGAGCAGATAGCGGAAAGGGCCGGGGCCGCCCGCGTAACAGGCCTGGGGGCAGAAGGCGCGCAGCCACATGAAATCGCCGGCCTCCACTTCGACCCAGTCGCGGTTGAGCCGGTAAACCGCCTTGCCTTCGAGCACGAAGAGCCCGTGCTCCATCACGTGGGTTTCCTCGAAGGGAATCGAAGCACCGGGCTGAAGCGTGACGATGTTGACGTGCATGTCGTGGCGCACGTCGTCGGGAGAGACGAAGCGGGTCGTGGCCCAAACGCCGTTCGTGCCGGTCATGCCGAGCGGTTCGATCTCCGAGTCGTGGCGGATGAAGGCCGGCGGGATGTCGATGCCCAATACGTGCTCGTAGGCCTTGCGGATCCAGTGGAAGCGGGTCGGCTCGTCGCCCTGGTTGCGCAACGTCCAGGCGGCGCCCGGAGGAAGATAGGCATAGCTGCCGGGGCGGAGGGCATGCGTGGCCCCCTCCAGGACGAGGCTGGCATGACCGCCGACCACGAACAGCACGCCCTCGGCGCGGTCGTCGAGTTCCGGGCGCTCGCTGCCGCCGCCGGGCGCGACCTCCATCAGGTACTGAGCGAAAGTTTCGGAAAAGCCGGAGAGCGGGCGGGACAGGATCCAGGCGCGGGTGTCGTCCCAG
This sequence comes from Methylobacterium sp. SD274, assembly GCF_017355285.1. Lineage (NCBI taxonomy): Bacteria > Pseudomonadati > Pseudomonadota > Alphaproteobacteria > Hyphomicrobiales > Methylobacteriaceae > Methylobacterium > Methylobacterium sp. SD274. The sequence continues at coordinate 11,244 of NZ_JADIJP010000046.1, forward strand.
AACGGCAGCACGCTGGTGACGATATCACTCATCACGCCTTTCGGGATGACCGCATAGGCTTCCGTGAATACGGCCCGGCCGGTCATCAGCGCGGTCTGGGGCGGCAGTCCACCGCAGGGCGGGTTATAGGAAGAGGCGGTCACGGGCTCGTCTCCAACAATTCATGCGACTCGTTCGAGCCGTTAACGTCGCGGGCCCAGCGCGGATCGTGCCAGGGCGGACCTGGATTGGCCTGTTCCGACCTGGGCGCGCCGGATGTCGCCCCGGAGCTTACGCCTTGGCGAGGGGGCTATCGAGCACCGCCGCCGTGTCGGTGGCGACCTCTCCGTTCAGGACGCGATGGGCCTGAGCCCGATCGATATCGCCCTCCCAGGCGGCGATGACCACCGTCGCCACGCAATTGCCGATGAGGTTGCCGAGCGCCCGGGCGATGCCGACGAACCAGTCGATGGACAGTACCAGCACCAGCCCGATCACCGGGATTTCCGGCACCGCCGACAGGGTCGCCGCCAGGACGACGATGGCCGATCCGGGGACGCCGTGCGCGCCCTTGGAGGTCAGGAGGGCGATGCCGAGGATCAGCATCAGGTGTCCGAAGGACAGGGGCGTGTTGGTGGCCTGCGCGATGAAGACGGTGGCGAGGGTGAGGTAGAGGGAGAAGGCGTCGAGGTTGAACGAGTAGCCCGTGGGGATGACCAGGCCGACGGTGGAATCGCGGATGCCGAGCCGTTCGAGCTTGCGCATGATCTGCGGCAGCACGCTGTCGGAGGAGGCCGTGCCCGCCACCACCATGAGTTCCTCGCGCAGATAGGCCAGGAGCTTCAGGATGCTGAAGCCGGCCGCGCGCAGGATCGCGCCGAGCACGACGAAGACGAAGAAGGCGACGCCCAAATAGAACAGGGCCACCAGCATCCCGAGTTGCCGCAGGGAGCCGATGCCGTACTTGCCGACGGTGAAGGCGACGGCGCCGAGGACGCCGAGGGGGGCCAGCCGCACGATGAAGCCGATGATCTTGAACAGGACGGCGGTGATCCGCTCGATGCTCTGCGCCAGGGGCTGCCCGTGCTCGCCGAGTAACGCCAATCCCGAACCGAACAGGATCGCGATGATGAGGACCTGGAGGATGTCGCCCTTGGCGAAGGCATCGACGATCGTGGTCGGGATGATCTTCATCAGGAAGTCGACAGTGCCTGTCACCTGCCCGACCCGGTCGGTGTAGCTGGCGATGGCCTTGGCATCGAGGGTGGAGGGATCGATGTTCATGCCGGCCCCCGGCGCGAACACGTAGGCGAGGACGATGCCGAGCACGAGGGCCAGGGTCGTGACCGCCTCGAAATAGATCAGCGCCTTGAGACCGACCCGGCCGACCTTGCGCAGGTCCCCCGCCCCGACGATGCCGTGCACGACGACACCGAAGACCAGGGGCGCGATCGCCATCTTGATCAACTTGATGAACCCGTCGCCGAGGGGCTTCAGGGCGACGGCGAAATCCGGCCATACGATGCCGAGGACGATCCCGAGGACGAGGGCCGCGACCACCTGACCGAACAGGGACGCAAAAAAGCGCCGCATGCGAACCTCCAACCGTTGCTTCAGGCCGTTCGTCGCTCCGCGTGCCCGGCCCCGGTGCATCGGAAGATTCACTGACAGGAGGTGGGACGTCCTGCGGAGTCATGCAGGAATTACATGTCCTCTCCAATCGCCGAGCGCAGCATTGTTCGACCCGAGGCAGCCGTCAAATATATCTTTCATCGCCATTAAGAGGCTCAGGGTATGAATGGCGGTCATGGAACTTCGCCACCTCCGCTACTTCGTGGCCGTCGCAGAAAAGCTCAGCTTTACAGCGGCGGCGGATGCTCTCGGCGTGGCGCAGCCGCCGCTGAGCCAGCAGATCCGCGATCTCGAAACCGAGATCGGAACCCGACTGCTCGAGCGGACGACGCGCCGCGTGTCGCTCACGCAGGCGGGCCAGGATTTTCTGGTTCGCGCGAAAGCCATTCTCCACAGCGCGCAGGACGCCACCGAGCGGGCGCATGCCATCGGCTGCGGCAGCGTCGGTGTGCTCAATGTCGGCCTGACGGGCTCGATGCTCGCCGGACCGCTCGGCGGACTGATCTATAAGTTTCAGGAAACCTTCGTCGGAGTCGACATCCAGATCCATGAGATGTCGCCTGACAAGCAGATCGCCGCGCTGAAATCGGGGCAGACCGACATCAACTTCCTGCGAACTCCGCCGCAGGACCCGGACCTCACGAGCGAATTGGCCTGGAGCGAGGGTATCAACGTCGTCCTGCCCAAAGGCCACAGCATCACCACCGAATCGGTGACGTTGAGCTGTCTGAAGGACGAGAAGTTCGTCTTCCTGCGTTTGCGGGATTCGCTCTTTGCCAGGCACATCCTGCAATGCTGCATCGGCGCCGGTTTCTACCCGACGATCTCGCAGCAGGCGGTGGAAGCCGCCTCGCTCACCAGCCTCGTGGCGGCGGGATTCGGTGTCGCCCTGATCCCGGAATTCGTGGCGAAGCTCGCCCATGCGAACGTCACCTACCGGCCCGTCGTCTCGCCGATCCTGTCGGCGGATGTCCACGCCCTCTATCATCTGCGGTCGGGGCCGATGGCCCGGAATTTCCTGGCTCTGATGCGCAGCGACGCGGAGCGTCTGGCCGCCGAATTACGGCAGGGATGACGCCTCGATCGGCCGCCGACCGGTGTTCAACATTGGCTAACCAATCGGGCCCACCCTGGCTGCCATGTCGAAACAAACCGTCAAAACCGCACGATGCGCACTCTGGCTGGCTTCGCTGGCCCTCTGTTGCGTCTGCGCCTTCCAGCTCATGAAGATCCCGAAGACCGCGCCTCAGCCGGGCAATCACGCCACGCTCAGGGGCGAGCCCGAGACGACGGGATCGATTGAGACGCGGCCTGTGAAGATTTGCCGCCCCACTGTCTGTTAATGACTTCTCACCGATCGGAGGGCGTGAGCACCATTCATTAACCACGGCATCGCAGTGTCGGGGCAACCCAACTTGCAGGTACCCGAGTGTTCCAGGCCCGTTCGATCGGCATCGAAGATTTTAACGACGATTGCCCTGTCTCAGGCGATCAGCTTGGGAAGATATACCGCGCTCACGCGGACGCAATCCCCGATTTGGTGGCGGGCATTCCCGAGAGGACCCGGGCGCGCCTCGCCGCCTTCCTCTATGGCCGGAGCCATACCCGTGAACTCGCGACGCAGGTCGCGGCATCCTGCCAAGCAACCACCCTGCGACAGGTCGCCGGCGACCTCGGCGACGCGATCCACCGGCAATCCCGACAGGGCTACACGCCTCCCACCTACGGCGACGGACACCGTGTGTCGAAGAAGGGCGTCAGCCTTGCGGGGTCGGGTGCAGCATTGGGAATGACGGCCAGTCCCCGTTTCTGACCCAGCTGAGCCGGCGCGGCTAATCCATGCCGCGCGCGGCACGCCATGCCGCCAAGGCGCTCTCACGGGCGTCGTAGAGATGCCGGAGGCGACTTCCCCCCTCGCCCCGGCCCGCGCGCTGAGCCGCCATCTCGTCGATCCTGTCGGAGCCGAACACGCTTGCCAATTCGGCGATCCACTCAGCATCCGCGGCGATGAGATCGGCCTCTGTGGAGGCGAGCGCCGGGGTGGAGAAACCTGGGAAGACGTCGAGATTCATCCGCCTCCTTACGGAGCGGCACATAATGAAGTTTCATACCTCATCCCAGGGGCCACCCTGGCGCTTCCGCAGCGTTCCTGCTCCGGGACTCCTTGCGAATGCTGATGGAGCAACCCGTCCCGGACACGATCCATGCCGCCCTCCACATCGAGATGCCAGAGTCGCCCGGATCGTGTCCGCAGCCTGACGGGTGATTTTTCCTAGGAAGTGGCCTATCTGCATGCCCTTTTGCGCTAGAACGCATCCTGGGAGGCAGGCATCGCCGACGCAACGATCACGCGCGCCCCGTCACGGCTACGCTCTCTCGCCGGCCTCGTGGCCGCCACCGTCCTGCTGCCCCTGGCCATCATGCTCCTCGGCCTCTGGGAACAGGAGCGCGCCGCCGCCGATTGGGCCGAACTCGATGCCGAACGCCTGCAGCTGATACGGGTCGTCGAAGACCTTGAGGCGCGCCAGCCACAGGACGGCCGCATCGATTTCCGCATGCAGTTCCGCCGCAACGGCCAAGTCTATGGCGGCCCCCTCGCCCTGGTTCAGGCCCGCGCGGCCCGCGACGAGGCCACCACCCTGACCATGCTGATGGATTGGCGCAGGAGCCTGCCGCCGTTCGTTGTCGCGGCCGGTGCCATCGCGGCCGCTCTGTCGATCCTCGTCCTGCTCGCCGGCGCCGTCCTGGGATGGATGGGCCGGGGCTCGCGGGACGTGCTGGTCGTCGGCTTCTCCCTGGTGCGACGACTCTTGCCTCCCATCCTCGCGGTCCAGGTCCTCCTCACCGCCGGAGGGGTCGTTGTCGCCGTGATCGTCGAGGCCGGTATGCTCGCCCGACCCGGCCTCGGCAGCGGAGAGATCAAGCTGCTGCTGGTCGCCGCCGTAGCTATCGGCGCCGTGCTCATCACGGCCGGTGCGACCGTCCTCAGCCTGCGCCGGGCCCTCGCCGCGTTCGAACCCGACCCGCTGCCGATCCTCGGCCGGACCGTCTCGCCGGCCGAGGCGCCAGGCCTGTGGCGGCTCACCGAAGGGCTCGCCGAACGGCTCGGAGCGCTCAAGCCCGAGGCCGTGGTGGTCGGCCTCACCGGAGGATTCTTCGTCAGCGCCGGGCCGGCCGTGGTGGAGCCGGGCGGTGAGCGGCTGACGGGCCGCATCCTCTATCTCCCGCTGCCCTATCTCGCCCTGATGCGCGGCGACGAGGTGGCGGCGATCATCGGCCACGAACTCGCCCATTACGCCGGGGGCGACACCGCCTACAGCCAGCGCTTCCTGCCAATCTATGCCGGGGTCGGGCGCTCCCTCGACGCGGTGGCTGAGGGGCATGCCGGATCCTTCGGGCTGCTGACCCCGTCCTTACGCCTCGGCGCCTTTGTGATGGAGCGGTTCCACCTCGCCGTGCGGCACTGGAGCCGGGCGCGGGAATTCGCCGCCGACGCCGCCGGCGCCGGGCCGACTTCGGCGGATGCCGCCGCGCGGGCGCTGCTCCGCACCGGCGCGGTTCAGCCGCGCATCGCCGAAATTCTCGATGTCACCGCCGAGAAACCCGGATCGGCCCCCGCCGATCTCGTCGCCGCCATCCTCGACCACGTGATCGCGCGCGGCCTCGACGACCCGGCCGCGCATCTGGAGGCCGAGCAGCCCCACCCCACCGACACCCATCCGCCGACCCGCGAGCGCATCGCCGCCCTCGGCAGGACGCTGGATGCCGAACTCTTGGCCGCGTCTGCCATCGTGCCGCCGCCGCACGCGCTGGGCCAGCTCGCCGCCTATTTCGCCGACCCCACCGGCCTGTGCCGGGCGGCCACGGCGGATTTCCGCGGGGCGGTGGAAGAGCATGACGCGGCCGTGCGGGCGCATCTCGAAGCGGCGGCGGCGGCGATCGACACCGAAGAGCGGATCCTGCGCGAGAACAGCCGGCCCGGCGCCATCGTCCTCGCGGTCACCGGCCTGCTCTTCGCCACTTTCGCTCTCGCTCTGGTGACCCTCGGCTTCCCGGGATTGTCGGCCTGGGAGGCGCGCCTCGTGGCGGCGGTCTCCCTTGCCTGCGGGGCTATGCTTGGGGGCTTTGGCCTGTTCAGGCTGTGGCGGGGCGAGCGGACCACGATGATCCTGCGGCCCGAAGCGCTGGTGATCCCCGGCCTGGACCGGCCCATCCCCTGGGACGACATGGCCGATTTCGACATGACGCTACAGCAGACGGGAATCGTCACGCGCCTGTTGCTGCCGCCGGAGGCGCTCTTTCCGCAGAGGGTGCCGGGGGGCCGGAAGATCCGCCTCGACCCCAAGCGCCGCATCGTCACGATCAGGGCCGGTCTTCCGCGAAAGATGACGCTGGAGGACTTCGCCGACCTGATCGGCCGCTACCGGCACGCGGCCGAGGCGCGCCGCATCCTCGCGGAGGCCGGCTCGCCCCCGGCCCCTCCCATACACGATGCCAGACGAGGCTCGCTTTGATGACTGCCCCTGCGAAAAGCCCGGCCTCTTTGCGCCTTCCCCCTCCGAGTCAGGGCTGGGGCAATATCTTCTGGACGCTGTTCGGCCTCGTGGCGTTGGCGGGTCTTCTGGCCGCCTGCCTCGTCTACACGGCGCCGCCGCTGCTCTCGGATTGGCAGGTCCGCGAGACGGCCCATCCCGTCGCCGACGCGCGGGTGACGGACGGCAAGTGCAGCGCCAAGATCGTGCTCCATATCTGCGACGCGACGCTGAACCTGCGCACCTCGACCGGAGCCGTCGCGCGCCGGGTGAACTACGTGTTCAGTGGCTTTCATGTGGGCGATTACAGCATCCGGGTGATGGCCGATCCGGCCCGGCCCGACCTCGTCACCACCGATCTCGGCCTAGACCGGTTGTGGAATCGCACCCTGACTTTCCTGGCGATCACCGGTGCCATCGCGGCGATCATCGTGCTGGCGATCGCCGGAATGGTCCGCAACCGGCGGGCGGCCTCGGGGGGCCTTTGACGGCGGGACCGGTCGCGCGAGCCAGGATTTCGGTCGGACGCGACCCCGTTTCCCACCGCCACGCGGCGGGCCTTCGGCGTGTTTCGTCGTCGCGACGGATGGCGCCACGTACAAGGATGCGGCAGCGACCCGGGCGCGGGAAAACGCGTGATCCGGCAAGCTCTTGAGCCACCCTGAGCGTGACGCGACCATGGCGGATCGGCGCGGCGTTGCGCCGATCATGGCAAACCGCGCCGCGTTCCGGTCACACAGGTGGGCCACGGACCTCACGCCCCCATCGCCCCCGCTTTCCGAACCGAGGTTCCGCATGGACCAAAGCCTGCGCCAACGTTTCGACGGAGTCTGGACACGGGCGGTGGGAGGGGCCGGCGCGGAGGCCGCATGGCGGGCGCTCGATGCCGGCTACGGCGAGGCGGCGCGGCATTATCATGGCTGGCCCCATGTCGAGGCTCTGCTCGCGGGGCACGATGCCGTGCGCGGGCTGCCCGACGTTTCGGGGCTCGACGGCGACGCCATCGATCTCGCCATCTACTTCCACGACGCCGTCTACGATCCGGCCCGCTCCGACAACGAGGCGCGGAGCGCCGACCTGCTCGTCACCTGCTCGGGGTCCGGCCTCGGCCGGGACTGCATTCGCTCGGCCGTCGCGATGATCCGGGCGACCGCCGCGCATGGACCCAGCGAGGATCCGGAAACGCGGTTGATGCTCGATCTCGACCTCGCGGTGCTCGGCGCTCCGCGGACGATCTACGACGCCTATGCGGCGGCGGTCCGGCGGGAATACGCGATGGTCCCCGACGCGGCCTGGAGGATCGGGCGCGCGGGCGTGCTCGATCGGTTTCTCGACCGGCCCCGTCTCTACCAGACCGGGCATTTCCACGACCGCCTGGAAAGTGCCGCCCGTGCCAACCTCGCCGACGAGGCGGCGGCGCTTCGGGCCAAAGGGTAACGCTTTCAGGCGCGGCCGAGAAGCCGGTGGACCTGCCATGTGATCATCATGCTCGACGCCATCAGGATCACGTAGAGGAGGTGGAGAAGAAGCGGCGTGTCGTGCATCGGCCCGAACCCGTGCTGGTACGGTGAGGGGGAAACACCCTCCCGACGCAACAACCGGGCCATGCTCTCCGACCCACGGATCACGCCGCGTGCGGCGTGGGCACTGCGAAGGCCTTGTTCGAGACCAGGCGCGTGAGGACCGCGACGAGGTCGGTCTGGGTGACGATGCCGAGGATGCTGCGGTCCTCGGCCGTGACCACCACCGCATGCGTGCGCCCGTTGCTCAGCGGCTCGACCAGCGAGAGCACCGGCTCGTCCGCCATGGCGGTCCTGGCCTCGGACATGACCTGCGCGATGGCCCCGTCGCCCCGCAAGGCCAGCTCGCGCAGGCCCAGCGTACCGGCGAGCCGGCCCGCGCCGTCGACCACGGGCAGGGTCCGGATGTTGTGCTTGAGCAGCAAGTCGCGCGCCTTCGCGACGGAATCGTTCACGCCGATCGTGACCACGTCCCGCGACATGACCGTGCCGCAGTCGAGCTCCCCATGGGCGCGGGCCATGGCCTGGCTCTCGACCTCGCGGAGCAACCGATCCAGGTCGGTCCGGTCGATGTCGAGGGTTTCGTTCAAGGACTCGAGCGCCGCGTCGACGTCGCGGGCATTGAAGCCGACGCGGAGCGGAGCGGGCAGATCGGCCGTTCCATGGACGTTGACGGGCGCCGCCTGTGGAACATGCGGATATTGCCGCCCCGACAGCCGATGGAAGGCGATGCCGAGGCCGACCAGGATGAGGGAGTTCAGGCAGACGGGGACGAAGGGAAACAGGAAGCCGGACGACGCGATGGCCGGCCCGCCGATGAGCGCCGTCAGGGCGGCGGCACCGCCCGGCGGATGCAGGCAGCGCGTGAACGACATCGCCGCGATGGCGAGCGAGACGCCGACGCCGATGGCCAGCACGGGGTTGGGGATGAAATAGGCCGCCGTGACACCGATCAGGGCCGAGATCGTGTTGCCGCCGATGATCGGCCAGGGCTGGGCGAGCGGGCTCGCCGGCACGGCGAAGAGGAGCACCGCGGTCGCTCCCATCGGGGCGACGATCAGGGGAATGTGCGGCCCCTCGCCGACGATCCAGCCGCTGACGAGGCCGGTGAGCGCGATGCCCAGGAGAGCACCGAGGCAGGCGATGAGACGCTCGCGCAGCGTCGCCCCCGCCAGGATCGGCCGAAACAGGCGAGATCCGAGCAGGTCGCCGAGACGACGTCCAGGACCGGCAATGTTGGACATCCTCTCGTTCTCCCCCCGTGCGACCACCCGCCCCGCCGATCACCGCCGCCAACGCAGGCTCACGGCTCTGGTATACCAGGCGGAGTTTTACAGGCCGCGTCGAGATTTGCAATCTCGATAGGCATTCTGCCTGCTGGTGAGGCAGATCGGGGGGCTGATGCGGAGTGCGATGCGCTTTCGGTCTGGAGAGGCTTACAATTTCGGCCTCTCTCCTCCCTGCGGACGCCGAAGACCGTCACATCGATCACTGTCATGTGATCGCGGATGCGGGTCTTCCGGGTAGGCGGGCACCTTTGCGGCCTTATGAAGCAAACGCACCAAGGTGATGGCGAATGCGATCGCTTGCGATGGCTGAATGACTAGGTCTGCGCGAGTACGTTCCTCACCAAGCGTGAGGCCGAGGGCGTCGCCCTGACCGAACAGCACGTCGCCAAGGGCTCCAAAGTCTATGCGGACGAAGCGGCCCACTGGGTCGAGCTAGAGGCCAAGTTCCCCGACGCTGGCCGCATCAACCACTCCGAGGCTTACTCGGCTGACGGTGCCAACACGAACCAAGCCGAGAGCTTCTTCGCCCGCCTGCGCCGCACGGTTTCGGGCCAGCACCACTTCATCACCGCCCGCTACCTTCACCGGTACGGCCTTATGGAGCAAATACACCAAGTCGATGGCGAATGCCGTCGCATGCAATGATATTAAAATCTTAAACGATGGCAGGCAGCTGCGCACCAATTGGAGGCTCACTGCGCCGGCCGATGGCGTCCAAAAAGCAGGTGGCCGATCCAACCTATAACCCAACCAAAAACGTAGAGGACGAGGATCGTTATAGCGAACAGAATGCAAATGACGACGATATCGGGCAGGCGGTCGAGAATGGGGAGGATTTCCATTTCTAATGCCGCTGCGTGCGCGAACATAAAGGGCAACTGCGCGATGACGTAGGCACCCTTAGGATCGCCACTTATGGAGGCTGCATAGACCCATATGGCAACCGAGAGTGCCATGTAGACAGCGACCAGAGCCGCCCCGGTTTTGCTCGCTCTCATGCTTCCGAGACCATGCTATCGCCCATGGGTTTTGTCGCCGCCGCTATGAGGTCTCGCCGCTTCTGATTGAGCTTCGCGTTGGGAGGCCATGCGGTGATGATCCGCCGTTTGACGGCCAAGACGTAAATGCGCTCGCTCGCAGTCTTGAGACGGACAGAAAAGATGGCCTTGCCCTTTGGCCTTTCGACCAGCCGCAGAGCCCGCCCTTTGGTGATGTCGTTGAGCATGGCGGTGAACTCGCCCGGTGCCATGACGATGCCATAGCGAGCCAAAAGCTGGCGGTGGAAGTGCCAGTGATCGGACGGGATGGACGCGCCTAGCCAGCGCTCGTCAAACGCTTCGTCGCTCACCATCACTCCTCTCGATGACAGGGTCTATTGAGGTCCGGGCTTCTTCGGCAGCGGCGTGAGCCGGAATGCAGCCAGTGTCAGGTCCACCACGGTCACGATGCTA
>NZ_JADIJP010000047.1:0-21307 GCF_017355285.1 Methylobacterium sp. SD274
TAGTGGATCAGCGTGCGGGGCAGCAGGCCTGCCTTCCGACTCTCGGCCATGGCTGGCTGATACGGACCGGCGCAAGCCGTGTCGATGCGATCCGGAGCGAGCAACGGCTCGGCCGAAAGTATCTTGCGGAAGAATCGCTTGGCCGCGTCGAGATCTCGCTTGGTGTTGAGGAGGAAGTCGACCGGATTGCCGTGCTTGTCGATGGCCCGGTAGCGATAGCGTCACTCACCGCGAACTTTGATGTAGGTGTCGTCGACCCGGACCGATCCACAGTGCGGTCTACAGAACTGCAGCAATCGCTTCTCGATCAGTGGCGCGTAGGCCAGAACTCAACGGTTCAGGGTGTTGCGATCGACCTCCAGACCAAGCTCCAGGAACAGCTCCTCGATATCGCGACAGCTAAGCGGATAGCCCAGGTACCAGGAGTCGGCATTAACGCGCTGCTTCAGTTTTGCGGCGATGGAGAACAGGATCATGGGCCGGCTGCAAGGCGGGGGCAGCAAGCTGGCAAGGAATGGCTAACGGTCCATGAACGAAGGCCTGTTCGCGTTTGCGAAAGGCCCGTTAGACGGGCTCGGCATGTCGCGTTTCAGAAACTCCTAGACGGCGGGTTTTTGTCGCGCGCATCTGGAGGCCGTCGCTCCACTCAATCTGAGGTAAGTGAGGAGAGCTGTAGACATGGCGATTCGTGAAGAGGGGGTCAGCGTCGTTTGCGTCGGCGATCTTATCGACGACAAACTGCGAATCCCTCCGTATCAGCGCCCGTACCGGTGGGAACCGTCAACAGCGCTGCAGTTAATAAACGACATCAGCGATGCGTTCGAGGACAAGGAACGCTCCCAGATCACTTATGTCCTTGGAGCGGTGATCCTGCACCAGAACACAGGCGACGATAGCCCTCTGAATGTAGTCGACGGACAACAACGTTTACTGACTCTCAAGATGATTCTGGATATTCTCGACGGAGCCGATGGCGCCAGATACACGAAAATTACGAGAAACCCTGTCGCGATGGTATGGAATGTCCTGAGCCACCGAGTCGGAACCTGGCCGCACGATAGAAAGAAAGACATTAGGAAATATATCGCCGTTAAATGCCAGTTGGTGCGGGTGGTTACCAACGACGTGGATGAAGCATTCCGTGTCTTCGATTCGCAGAACTATCGCGGCAAACCGCTGGCTCCGCACGACCTGCTCAAGGCACACCATCTACGAGAGATGCGAAAGCGTAAGGAATCGGAGCCGATGATGGCGGCTGTGGTCGAGAACTGGGAAGCAGTCTCGGACCGCGATCTTGACCGGCTGTTCTCGACATTCCTCTATAGAATTTTCCGATGGACTCGCGGCGAAGCTGCTCCGGCCTTCACTGCTCGTGACATCGGGATGTTCAAGGGCATCGCGGCGGCAGACATCAACGCGCCGAGTGCCCGCTATCACTTGGCCGCCCAGGCAGCCGTGCCGCTGCTTACCGCGTGGACTTCGGGCATGCCCCAGGCCGACGAGCGCAACGTCGGGCGCACTCGCTTCCAACTCGACGCCCCCGTGCCGGCGGGGCGTGGGTTTTTCGAGATGGTCTCGTTCATGCTCGGGGAGTTGGCTGACCTGCGCCGGGGCGCGTTCAATGGATGGGAGGAATTCGCATCCTACAACCCGTCCGTGCGGCCGGAAGACCGAGAAATCTTTACCGAAAAGCCTTCGCGTAACCGGTACAGGTACGTTTCCGAGCTGTATGTGGCCGCGTTGCTGTACTTCACGAACAAGTTCGGCGACGAGGATCTTGATGCGGCTCGCCAGCGGCTGTTTGCCTGGGCTTTTACCCCGCGGGTCGGATTTCTCCGGGTCCAGTTCAAGACCGTCGACAAACTCGCTCAAGAAGTGGACGGACCCTCAGCGTTCAGTCTGCTTCGTAACGCCACATCGGGGCGAGAAGTCCATGAGCTTCCAGCCTCGAGCAAGCAGTACAACGACAAGCTAGACCACGAGGCGAATCTCAGTCGCGTGCTGAAGACTCTGGGGGCACAATGACAATGGAAAAGCTAAAGGCGACCGTCATGCCGGTCCGATCGCTGTTCGACGACGGCGACGCGAATTACACGATCCCGATCTACCAGCGGAACTTCGCCTGGGGAGCCGAACAGATCGAGCAGCTTATAAGAGACGTCCGCGACGCAATGAACGAGGGCGAAGACAACTACTTTCTTGGCAACCTCATTGTCACTGAACGCGACTCCAAGACGACCGACTCCAAGTCGATCGACTACGAGGTCATCGACGGTCAGCAACGCCTGACGACGTTGTACCTCCTGCTTACCTACCTTAAGCACAGCACCCCATCGGTCCCGGACACTTACAGGGACCGTCTGCGGTACCAGTCGCGGGCGCGTTCGACCGATGCACTCCGACGGATCTGGTCCAACCGGCCCGGGCATGCTGGCCCTGGCACGGCTGTCGCTCATGAAGACCAGGGAATCCACCAAGGGTTCAACATCATTAGTCAGTTAATGGACCAGACAGTCCCCAAAGGTGATAAGAGGGCTGAATTCGCCGTCTACCTCCAAAATTGCGTCACCCTTGTGCGCACGGTTCTACCGAAGAAGACGGACCTGAACCGGTACTTTGAAATCATGAACACGCGCGGACAGCAGCTACAGCAGGTGGACATCCTCAAGGCACGCCTCATGGCATTCCTCGACAGCGATGCGGTGCGAGCGTGCTTCGCCTGGGTCTGGGAGGCGTGCGCAGACATGGATTCCTACGTCCAAATGTCGTTGACGCGAGGCGACACCGAGACGCGGAAGATGCTGTTCGGCGATGACTGGGCGTGGCTTCGTGTCTCGTCCTTCAACGAATTACTGGCTGCTCATTCCAAACGTGTCATTCAGGCGCACGATGCCAATACTTTCGAGGTCTCCGATGCTGCATTGACGCTCGATAAGGCATTGCTGAAGTACGCCACTGCCGGCGTCGCTTCGCTCTCTGAGGACCCGGATAACGTCCGATTTCGCTCGACTATCGAATTCCCAGCGTTCCTCCTGCATGTGTTAAAGGTCTGGCGAGGGGACGACAGCGATAACGAAGGTGGTCTGGACGATAAGAAGCTCATCAAACACTTCGCGGCCGAATTCCACCACAAGGCCGCTGACGATTCCAAAGTGCGCGAATTCCTCGTGTTTTTGATACGTTGTCGTAACTATTTCGACGCCTACGTCCTCAAGCGGCAGTTCACCGCAACGAACGTGGACGAAGGGGACTGGTCGCTTCAGCGTCTGGTTAAGGGAAAGGTCCCACAGGGAAGGAAGTCAGCGTCGCCCCGATACATCAATACTGCGACGTTGGCCGTGGTCGAGGTTGAGGACGATGGCGAAGTCGATCACGCCAGCAATGATCTTCTCCTGATTGAGTCGATGCTACGCGTGACGTACACATCTCCGCAGACGATGCACTGGATCACCCACGTCCTGAGTATCGCTAACAAACACCCTCCAGAGGAGACGGTGGTGACGCTCGGCCACAGGCTCCGCAGTTACGCACGCGAACGAGTTCGTTCCCAGCTCTCCGAGACTGGAGAGCCGGCCACGGGGTTCGACATCAGCCGCATTGTGTTCACTTACGTCGACTATCTCCTGGCGATCGAGGTCCCGAACGCAGACTTCCGGTTCACTTTCCGCAACTCGATCGAGCACTTCTACCCGCAAGGCCCAAACACGGAATTCCAATCGGCCTACGGCGCGCTGGGGGATTCGTCGGATATTGACCTCTTCGGAAATCTCGCGCTGGTCACCGTTCGCGACAACTCGAAGTTTACGAACTCGCCGCCCATCATAAAAGCCGCGAGCGACGCTATCGTGGCGCAGAGCCCGAAACTCCGCAAGATGGCTGATATAGCAAAGGTTGAAATGCGCGCGTGGGACAGCCTCGCCATAATTGCGCATCACACGGCGATGGTCGATCTCCTCCGGCATGACTTGGCATCTCGTAGTGCACCATAAGGGATGTCTGGAACCGTCGCTTCCAGTCGTGGGGTTTGGCTTGTCTACCTGGCCGGATGAAGGGGCCGTGCCGTTCCGCCTGCGACACTGGACGCGGCGTAGAGGAAGGCTTCGACGCTCTCAATCGGGGCCTATCGCAAACTCGGATGCGAGGCGTGGAATGAACTCTGCTGTCTTGGCTTTCCCCCTTAGTTCGCCCTGGGGAAGGCCGAAGCAAAATGCGAGTAGTTGATTCTGATCCCCCCGGCCTTCAGGCTTCTCGCTCTGTTCGCGTGGATTACGGGGTGAGAATGATGCGGCGTCGAAGGAAAGGGAAGCCGGTGCGGTCGTACATGGTCCGCTTGAGCAACTTCAGCCTGCTGATCTGGCCCTCCGCCTGATCGTTGCCCCAAGACGTCGTCAATCCGGCGCGCGCTGTCTTTTCGACCCGCTCTAGGCCGGTCGCGATCGTCTCGAGAGCTAGTACGTCACTAAGACGCGCGACGTCGAGCCAAACGTCGAGTTCGCCATCCGGATCAGCGGGCCGGTTGCTATCGACACAGTAACTCCGCACCTGGGTAGCGAACCGTTGCGCCGGCGCACTGAACCAAGCCGCCTCCGGGTCCTGCTCGATCCGGCCAATGGCGGCGGTCGTATGGGGATGGAGGGACTCGATGGGTTCGTTCAGGAACCAGGCGAGTTGCTTGGGAGATGGAAAAGATCGCGTCCGTGGCCAGCGTTTCCGTCCATGCCAGCCATTTGCAGGCGGTGCGCCGCGGCGGCTTCGTGCGGCGCTTGGCGACGAAGCGGTAAACTCGCCGGTACGTGCCGGCAAAGCCCTGCTGGCGGGGTTCGCATCAGAACTCCAGCGCGTTCTTGCACCCCTCAGTTAGCCTTCGCGCAAGGCCGAGCAGCGCATCCGACTTTCCCCTGCGCATCAACCTACGTCCGCTTTTGTCGTAGAAGGCCGGCCTAATGCACGCATCGACACAAGGCAACGAGCGGCGCGATGCATCCCTTCGAACGACATCTTCTGCGCGGCTACGCCTACGCGGCGGCGCGGGGCGGGCACGAAGCCGACGACGTCGACCTGAGCGTCTCGGACGCGGATCTTGTGCTAAAGCGCATCCATCATGAGAAGTCCCGACCCGATCGCGATTTCGTCGCGTGGCTGGTGCGGCATGCCGGCGAACTCGCCTGCGAGCCGCTGCCAGACCTATCGCGCGATGCCTATGATTCCGGGCGCGGCCGTGTCGATCAGGAGAGTTGGAACTTGCTCGCGCCGATCCTGGACCGCGTGCGCCCTCCGAAGCAGCGTCCGAGACGGTCGGGCTTGCAGCGCCGCCTCGACTGGCTGATCGAGACACTGGCGCTCGACCGGCTCGACGCGGCTATCCTCGGCTTGACGGTGCGGGCGGCCCTCGATCGGCGTTTCCACACGCTCGCTCAGGTCACGGCGGGAAATTCGCCCGGCCGCGACGAGATCGGCATCCGCGCGCTGGCTGCGCTTCTCGGACAGGGCACTGAGACGATTGAGGGACGCCTGAAGCGCAGCCGGCCCTTGTGCCTGCTAGGTTTCGTTGAGGATCGCAACGCCGGAGACTTCGCGCCGTCCCGCATGGTGCTGCGGGTCGCCCGCATGGCCTCAGCCGGTCCGGTAGTGCTCCGAGAGGCGCTACTCGGCCGTACCGAGCGCCCGCGGCTTGGCTGGGACGACTTCGTCCATCTTGGCCCCGTGCGCGACCTCGCCGAGCGGCTGGTGGAGGGTGCCTTCCGGGAGCGGAGTAAGGGGGTCAACATTCTCCTCTACGGCGAGCCCGGCACGGGCAAGAGCGAGTTCGCCCGCACGCTTGCGGCGCGGGTCGGTGCGCGCGCCTCCTTCATCGGCGAGACGGACGACGAAGCGGGGGAGCCGAACCGGAACGAGCGCATCTCCGCCTTCGCGGTTGCTCGCGCGCTCGCCGGGCGGGCGGGCCGCGTCCTCCTGGTAATGGACGAGGCCGACGACGTCTTCACCGGCGTGGACAGCGACGATGGCCGGCTGCGCGCGGGCTCGAAGGTGTTCATGAACCGCCTTGTCGAGACCACCGAGGCGCCGACGCTCTGGATCACCAATCACCCCGACCGTCTCGGCCCGGCCGTGATGCGTCGGATGTCGCTCGCGCTGCGCCTGCCGGTGCTCGGCCACGAGGGGCGCCGCCGCATGCTTGATCGGATGGCACGTCGCAACAAGCTGCGACTCGGCTCCGCCGATCTCGACCGCGTGGCGGCACTCGAAGCCTCGCCCGCGGTGCTCGATGCTGGTCTGCGCGTCGCGAAGCTCACAGGGGGCGGTGCCGAGGACTCGCTACGCGCTGCCACCTCGGTTGCGGCCGCAATGGCTCGCGGACGTGCCGTCGCTGCCGAGCCGGCTTTCACGTCCTTCGATCCAGCACTCTCGGCGGCGGATCACAACTTGGCCGCCCTGGCCGATCGGATTGCAGCCGGATCCGACCGGGCTCTGTCCTTCTGTTTCTACGGGCTTCCGGGTACTGGCAAGAGCGCCTACGCCCGCCACCTCGCGAGGCGGCTCGGGCTCGATGTAGTCGAGCGGCGGGCTTCTGATCTCTTGTCCATGTGGGTCGGTGGCACGGAAAAGGGGATTGCGGCCGCCTTCGAGGAAGCCGCCGATCGCCGCGCCATGCTGATCCTCGACGAGGTCGACAGCCTCCTGCGTGACCGTGCCGGCGCTCGTCAGAGTTGGGAGGTCAGTCAGGTCAACGAGATGCTGACACGCATGGAGGCGGCCCAGCATCCTTTCTGCTGCACTACCAACTTGATGGGTAGCCTCGACCCAGCGACGCTACGCCGCTTTCTGTTCAAGGTTGAGTTCCGGCCGATGAGCGCGGATCAGACGCACGCGGCCTTCTTGCGTCAGTTCGGCATCGCGCCGCCACCCGGCCTCGACCTCCTCGATCCGCTCACTTGCGGCGATTTCGCGGTCGTGGCTCGGAAGTCGACGGTGCTGGGCAAGCGAGACCCTGCCGCGCTTCTAGGGATGCTAGCCGCCGAGGTGGCGGCGAAGCCGGGTGCGAACCGGACGGCAATCGGCTTCACGGCCAGGGTCGCGCGATGAATGATGATGCGATCTGGAGGACGGCGGCGGCTGTAATGGCCGTCGACGTCGACGGCGTAACCGAGCTCCGTCTCAAACATGCGAACGGGCAAGAAGGCGTCCTGTCCGCCGAGGACATCCTTAAGGGGCACATGCGGGTCATCGATCGCCGCACCCTGGAGGTCAGCATCTACGAGAGCGTCGAGGAGATGGTGTCGGACGGGTGGCTGCCTGGAGATGCTGGAACTTATACCACCTCTCATTGATCGGAACCTATTGGCCCATCGGCGCCAGGGCAATTGTGTGAGCTTTAGGATAGCGTCGGGCTGAAGTGCCGAATCGATTATGAATAGGCGACAAAGATTGGTTCATCGGCACTTTCGGTGCTGCGGCTCTGTTGTCGAGTCAAGCTCTGCCGGTCTCGGGTAGTATATCAGTTTGAAATTTAGATCAGGTCCCCATTCGCATCGAATGTTAGGCGTTTCCGGACAATGCTTTTTGCGGCATTTACTCCGCCTTCAAATGTTGCACTTTTCATTAATTCGGGATATTGTAGTGAATTTAATTTAACCTCTTGTAATTATGAATATAAATCTATAAGAAGCATCTCTTTTTGCTGTCGATGCTGTCTGTAATAATTTCAAGAACCTGCTTTATATAAAAGCGAAAGATATAGTTATCTAGTTCTTTGCCTAAAAGGCGGCCGATGAGGGTATAAGATTGGAATATTCATCAAAATCCTCTCGTTTCATTGCTTGTCCCCATTTAGCTCTCGATGCGGCCCGCGTTTCCTAACAGGCGCATTTGCAGCCTCTATAATCGCTGCCACGTCTTCCATGGTCCAAAGCCGATCGGACACGCCAGCGGCCATAGCCGGACTCATCCGGTGCTTCTTGTGCATCTTCACGAAGTTGTACCAGGCCGTGTAGAGCGCGACCATGTGAGCGTGGTTCTTGAACTTCTTCGAGAATGCGTTTGAGAGGCGGGTGAACCGCTTCATCTGCATGCGCATCGTGAGGTTCTGAAGCTTCACGTAGGACGTGGAGACGTGCGCCTCGTCGGGCGAGCCAGTCACAGTAGTCTTCTTGATCCCGGTGCATTCGGCCGGGCTGTAGCAGCCTGTGGTGCCGCCGGGAGCCGGGCCGTAAAGCTTCACCAGCATGGCGTAGTCCACGTCCGCACCGAATGCGTCTTTCGGGCGTCATGTTCGCCGCCCGAGCCGCCGCAGCCTTCCGGCCCATCTCGGCGGCGGCTTCGTTCTTCTCGGGGACAGAGCCGTAATCCTCCGGTTCCTCCTCGGTGGCGATCTGCATCACCTTCACGGCGTTGCCGATCGCGTCGGCTGGGCGCTTCTGGCCTTTAGGTCCGGTCGGCATCAATTGCCTTTCACTCGTTCAAGCACGCGGGTCTGAATGCTTATGTCTGAGATGCGCTCGCCTGTTGGCTCAACGAGGAACAAACCTCTGTACTCTTTGAAGCTGTGCGGAAAAGCGTCGTAGTTATCCGCCACGCCGACAGCCACCTTGAATGGTTCATTAGCGTTCATTGCTGCCAAAAGCTCCTCTTCTTTCTGGAACCATACTTCCAGAAAAATGGTTTTGCTCGGCTTATCAACTACCCACCCCTTAGTCCATGAGATGGGCACGGTGTCGATCACTATTCCTCGGCTCCATATATGCCCCTTCCAACTCCCGCGATGCGTGAAGGTCATTTCCAGCTTGTCGGACGCGTGCCCCATCCCGGCCTCCTGCTTGGCGTCAAACATACGCCAGTGAGGGAAATCACGCGAGGGATCGGAACGGGAACGCGAGGCTCAATCGGTCGGGGTCAATTTTCAAACTGAGACACTACCCGGTCTCGGCTCACGCGGCATGGAGGACGCGCTGGCACAGGAGATCGAGTCCAGATCGGCCGTACATGCTGCGCTTGATAAGTTTCAGGCGGTTGACCTGCCCCTTGATAGGACCGTTGCTTTAGGGTTCGATGATAGCAGCGCGCACGGCTACCTCGTCCTGGCGGAGCCCGGTGACGAAGCCGCCGAGATTGGTCGCAGCTGCGGCCTCCAGGCGCGGTGTCAATCCTGCAAGATTTCCCTGGCGCAGGAGGTTGGCGAAGGCACGTACATCCTTGGCGGCCTGCCTCAGTTTCGGCACGGCAATGCAGAGTGTGCCCCCGCGCCGAAGCACGCCCGCAGACCTGACAGGAGGCTTGGGCCACCGTGGTCCGGGCGGTGATCAGCAAATTCGTTCCATCCAGCGTCAGGTTATCGACACGCAGGCTGTCCGGGACTGACGGCATCAACGGGTTCGAGATCGGCATCGCGCTGCCCTCGGGCTACCACGCGAACCAACGCCTGAATCACTCCGCAGCACCGAAAGTGCGGATGAACCACGCTTCAACGCTCTTTCACACCTTGCGGCTTCCGGAAGTCTTTCCGTGTACCGAGGCTTCGGCGCGGAGCGGCCGTTGTGTCAATCAGACGTTACAAAACTAATCCAGCTGAACTGAGAGCTGCTGCCACGTCCTCCAGCTTCTCTTCTACGAAAATCTTATAAACAAAGCGCATACCGTTCTCGTCCCCTGTCATTCCGGTGGTCGTGATCTCAGTTCGATCACTTTGGACAGGACGGCCCGGTGTAGGCGCGGCTGCGTTGACGGCGATGATATTATCCGAGTTCACGTAGATCGGGCTCGTCGAGCGAGCCATCGTCAGCTTTAAAAAAGGCACAGCGTTCCTCCGAGAAAGACCGTCAGCATGCCACAGCCTACTTCTCGGAGTCTCAACCGTCCGGGACCCGCCCAGCAATATCCACGCCTGACACGAAATGCCCGTCGGCTCAATCCGGCCTCTTACATACTTCGGCCCTCAATAGCTTGATCTGGGCAACGAGCCTCTGATGGTCCGTATGGTGCGATCGCGTCAGCGATCCTTCGCCCGAAAACCGCAGTAATATGGAGTAGTATTAAATATTGTTAGGTAAGGAGAATTTCTACAGATGGCGAGCCAAAGGTGTCAGACAGCTTTTAAAATAAGTTCGTCCGAACTTCCGGTCCTGCGGGGTGTGAATAAGTGCCGAAGAGCGACTTGTGTGAGATGAAGCATGGCCTCTTTTTTGATCTGCGCAATCTTAAAATTAGGTGGGGTCACGATCGGCGCCGATCGTGACCCCACCTAATAAAAAAATCTTCTAATATTACAAAATCTTAAGGTGGTCTGCGAGAAGGGTCACGCTTCAACGCTTTTTTACATCTGGTGCACCAAGCAGATTGTTCTCCCTCTGCTTGTTATTTACCACGCCGAAACCGCGCGACGCGACGGGCTGGATCTGCCTAACGTCACAATGGCCAACGCTGTCGAAGCTCTGGCTGTCACTACAGCACCACCCGCTCAACGCGGCCGCTTGTCGGAAATACGATCAGGCCGACTTTGACGCTCGTGGCGCGCAGGTAATCGCGCACCTGCTGGCGATAGCCGGCAACCGTCTTATCGTCTGGGGCGACATCGCTTTTCCAGTCAATGACTAGGTCTGCCTGCCGATTGATGAAGCCGATGGCATCAGCGATGCCGAAGGTCACGGTGTCGGCTTCAGCTCCGGCCTCATAGGCGTAGATTTGACATTCGGCGATGAGAGACGGGCGAACCGAGGCGATCTCCGGCAGGTTGAGTGCCCTTACTACGGACCCAGCTAGCTCGGCCGGATTGCAGCCCTGTCCAGGATCGTCCGCCGGCGTCCGCCCAAGTTCGCAGATGAGTACTGCTGCGCGCGCGGCCAGGCTCGCCTGATCGTCGCTAAGTTCGCCGGTGAGCACCTCCTCGAAAAGCTTGTGCATGACGAGGCCTCGCTCGCGGCCACCCTGGATCTTGACAACAGCAGAGACATCGTCGACCTCCGAGGCATCTCCGCCGCCGATCACTGTGGGCTCGGCTGCAACGGGATCTATCTTGTCAGCGTCGCGATGGTTGCTCGGTGTTTTCCAGGTGAGGCCGCGGGAGACTGACGCGATGACAGCCCCCTCGGAAGCGAAGGCAACGTGGCTCTGGTCATTTGCTGCGGAACCTGCACCAGCAAGCACGACATCGTCATAGGCCGCGACGTCGACGCTGGGCAAGTCCCCGATCATTAGGTCGACGACGCCGAGCCAACTACGCGGATCGACCCCGGACGACGACCGCGGCAAGATCAGGAGTTCGCGCGACCGGGTCGCCGCGACATACCAGAGCCGAACGCGTTCGCGTGCGATTTCGTCCTTTTCATCGCTGCTCGCCTGTTCGTAGCCGCCGGGCGCGACGCCGAAGATCTTGCAGTAAAGGCACGATGTGCCACGCTCGATGACAGCGCCCACTGCGTTCATCATCCCGGTCGAGGTGTTCACCGGGATCACCAGCGGCCACTCCAAACCCTTCGCGGCGTGAATGGTATAGAGCGAGACCGACTCCTCCTGGGCGTCGGGTCTACCTTCGCCGGCCTTGCCTTCATCTTCCCAGGCCGAGGTCATCGCCTCGGCGAAGGCGCGCAGTCCGCGGATCGCATAGGGTCGCGCCATCGTTAGGTAGAGATCGACATTGGCAAGCGCACGCTCGGCTTGGCCCTGATGCCGCACCAGCAGCGTGGGACGCACGTGCAACTCGGCGATGGCTTGTGACAGCAGGTTGTGGGGCGTCGTCGCGTTGCCGCGCATGGCGAGCCCTTGAAGGCGCGCAAGTGCGTCCTTGGCGACGGGATCGCCGACATGGTCGAGATCGGCCCACAGGGTCAGGCGGCCGGGTCCGTCCTCGCCATCTTTGCGAGGCAATGCCCAAACGATGTCGAGCAGGACCTCGTCGGTCAGCCCAACGAGAGGTCCTCGTAGAAGCGCGCCGAGAGCGAGCGTGTCGCGCGGATCGGCGAGCACCCGTGTCAGGGCGATTAAGTCCTGGATTTCCTGGCGCCAGAAAAAGCCCTTGCCTGCCTGCGTCGCGACAGGCACGCCGCGGCGCTCAAGCGCCTCCTCAAAGCGCCAGAGCCCATTGCCGGTTGGAGCAAGCAGGGCAATGTCGCCGGGGCGGCACAGCCGCGCCTCGCCCGTCTTATGGTCGCGAACCTGGTGGCTGCCGATCAGGCGAGCGCACAGCTCGGCCACAGCCTCGGCCTCGGCGGCCTTGCTAGCTTCGGGGTTTTTCTCGACCGGTCCCTCAAAGTCGAGAGCGGCCACGCAAGGGTGCGTGCCGCGGTCGGCGTGCCAGTGGTCTAGCGCCGTGAAGCCCGGCTGGTTGTTTGCGACCGAAAGTGGGGTCTCGAAACGACCGTTCACAAATTCCAGGATAGATCTGCACGAGCGGAAGTTCGTCGCGATTGAGAGCACATTGGCTGGGTCCTGGGCAATGATAGCCTCGCGCGCCGCGACATAGGCTCGAACGTCGGCGCCGCGGAAGCGGTAGATTGCCTGCTTGGGATCGCCGACCAGGAACAAGGCACCCGGCCGCAGGGCGCGCGTCGACCAGTCACCGGATTCCCCGACATCATCGCCGCAGAGCCGCCAGAAGATCTCGGACTGGAGTGGATCGGTGTCCTGGAACTCGTCGACTAGGACATGTGCGTAGCGGTTGGCCAGCGCCTGGCGCACAGGCTCGTGGTTGCGCAGCAGGTTGCGCGCGGCTTCAATCAGGTCGTCGAAGTCGAGAAGGGCGGCATCGCGCTTGTAGGTGCGGAATTGTTCGATCAGGGGCTGCAGCTCGGTCATGAGCAAGGCCAGCAGCCGGCTGGCCGCGTTCGAGATGAGATCGGTCCAGGCTTCGCCGGCAGCCTTGTAGAGGCCGTCGGCCTCGGCGAAGAGCCGCTCGCCCTCGGCCTTCGAGAGCGAAGCCTTGGCTGCGGCCGTGGCCCAGGCGCCCTTGCGCCGATAGGACCTGAATCCGCCGGTGGTGGTGCAAAGTTCGTCGCCAGGGACCTCATTGACGAGGCGCACCAGAGTGGCTAGTCCCTCGTCGGTCTCGGCTGGCGCGACTGCCGCTGCCAGTGTCTCGAAGGCAGTGATGATGTCCGCGAGATCCGGCTCGAGGCATGGCGCACGGTCAATGAACGCGCGCAAAGCCGAGACGGTGTGGTTAAACGCTGCTGCAGGCTCGGATATCGGCCGCGACGGAGGCGGCATCAACTCGCGAGAGCGTCGCATGCAGTCAGACACGCGCTCGATCGCACCGAGCGTCTCATTGGGGTCGACTGCAACCATCTCGATGAGTAGCGGGCTGCCATTGGCGCCGAGCCGATCGCGGATCCAAGCATCGCGCAGATCCATGAAGACGAAGTCGGCATCGTTGCGGTCTGCGACCGACGCGCCGGGATCGATGTTCGCCTCGGCCGGGTAGGGCTTGATCAGCCTCTGGCAGAAGCCGTGGATCGTCGAGCAGGTGATCTCGTCGATCTCATGACCCGCTCTATCCAGATTCGCTTTCTGCTGCCTATCGAGCGCGCTCTGAATGACGCTTCCCAACTCTACGGGGATGCGACCAGCCGAGAGTTCGTCGACGAACTGACGGATCCTCGCGAGCAGTTCGCTTGCCGCGAGCTCAGTGAAGGTAACGGCAGCGATGTGGCGCGGCCTGATGCCCGAGACCAGCATCATGGCGACGCGGCCGGCCATGATCGCTGTCTTCCCCGAGCCGGCCCCTGCCTCGACGAGAAGAGAACGGTCGTGAGCCGTCATGGCGATGATGCGATTGGCTTGGTCGGGCAGGTTTCTTGTCACGACGGTCATTAAAGCGCCTCCCAGACAGCTGCCGCCGGCCCGAGCAGCGTAGTCGAGGCAACTTGCTTGCGGGGCTGGTATCCATTCTTTGAATTCGCCGGAAGGGCGAAGAGCAGGTCGTTGTACTGATCAGCGGTGTCGGGTCCAGGCAAGGCACGTCCAGACTTGAGGTTGTCCCTAGCCGTGGCCAGATAGCCCGCGACCTCGCTCAAAGCCGTGTCTGCGTTTTCGAGTGCGATGGTTCGGCCCGAACGCGGGTAGCGCAGCACCGCCTCGACCTCGACCTCGTCACCCAACAGTACCTTCACCGCGAAGGCATAGAGGCAACGCTGGAGCTCCTTGCCACCGTTAATGATGAACTGCTCGCCCCCTTTGGGCGGCTTGCCGGTCTTATAGTCGCTGACGCGCGCGACGCTGTGGTCGCCGGCCAGATCAAGGCGATCGATGAAGCCAGAGATCAGGAAGCCGACACTGGGGATGCGAACCGGCCTGGTTGGATCCCATGGCATCAACGAGGACGCGTTATGGTCAACGCGCGCAAATGGAACCTCGGCATAGCTCTTCTGACCCGGCAGCGGATCTTCGTCCTGTGGCCGGATGGCGACGGTGGCGAGATTGCGCATATCTTCGAGCGTGCGCATCCAGATCGCAGGCGGTGGAACCGCCTGGGTCGCCTCGAACTGCGATGCAACCTCTTGTGCTGCCGCGCTGATGGCAACATGAACCTGCTCCGAGGTAGCGCTCGCTAACCCTCCCTCGGCCTCGAGGCGCTTCACCGCCCCATCCAGGGTGGCGTGGAGAATCTCGCCAAAACCACGGTTGTCGAGCGTGAGCGGCTCGGTTCCCATGCGCGGCGACTTGAGCCCGAGCCCATAGCGCCAGACGAATCCCAGCGGGTCGCGTAGGAGCTTGCGCAGCGAGGTTGCAGACTGGTTACGCGCCAGGACGAAATCGAGAGTGGGGTGATCGGCCCTAACGAGCCCGTCATGCGGCGTGATCTCGGAGGTGTGCCAGTCGATCCAGCAAGCCTTTGCGGAAACTGCGAGCGGGGTGGTGATAAACTCGTCGATCCTGGCAGCCAAGCGATCGACCTCGCTCATTGCATGCGCCGGCGTGCTGTTGCGCCGGAGATAAATATCCTCGCCTGGAACGCCATGCAGCAGCGGGCTCTTGCCGAGCATACGGCCTTCGCCGTCTCGCCGCGGCCGAGACAGGACGATTTCCGATCGCGTCGTAGCCAGGATCGTCTCGAAATCGCGGCGATCAGCGATCCCGATCGGCAAAGGGTCGATCTGGGTGCTGTGAATGATGTGGTCGGGCAGGAGACGATCTTCCGAGGCCAGCCTCGGCCAGGCGCGTGAGGTCAGACCGAGCAGCCGCACGAACGGGCGCGGGCTGGCAGACAAGGCCGATGCCGGCATCCATGCAATCGCGGCGGGCGCCTGCGCGCTGTCGTCGATCCGGATCCCGTTCAGCGTGATCGGGATGGCGACAGCCGGCCCGTTCTCCATGGCCTTCAGCCAGACCCTCAAAGCTGACTTGGGCAGGATCTCGCGACCGATTTCCTCGGCCCTATGCAGTCCGCCACCCAAGGTTCTAATGATCGCGCCGAGTTGCGGAGCATGGTCGGCTCCGTCGGGCCAAGCGTCAGCCTTTAACTGGGCGAGGAAACGGGCCCATGCGGTCGGGGATGACAGCGGCGCGTCCTCGGGCAGGATACGCAGCCACCCTTCCGGCAGGCCAGCAAACAGGCCGGTTTCGCGGCAAAGTGATGCCAGCCGCCGCAGCCGGGCCTGGCCCAGCCCGCGCGATAGGATGTCGGCGAGCGCGGCGGCAGCCTGACCATCGCGTGTAGCAATGGCGCTTGTGCCGTGGACGAAGCGGATGTCGAGATTGGCGTCGCTGCGCAAGGTCAGCATGTGATCGTCGTAATCCGACGGGCTCGCGGCCGCGATCGCGATTTCGGACGGTTTGGCTCGACCCGAAGCAACCAGCTTGCGGGCCCAGCGGATCGCTTCGACGACCTCGTGAAGGGCCGTGGCGGCACTGACACTCGTCAGCGCCGGAGATGTTGGCGCGGTACGAATGATCTTCACTCCGGTTGCATCGAGCCACTCGGGCGCATGCCGCGGGCCCGCCTGCCAAGTGATGGCGATGTGCCTCGTCAACGCCAGCAGCAGCGGACGCCAGCAGGGGGACATCTCAGTCTGGCCGACGATTTCGATGCTGCCCAGGACGGCCGGTGCATGGACGATTCGCGAGATCGCGCGTTCGACTAGGTCGCAGGGGCGCAGCATGCCGGACGGCAACTTGGCGATGACCGCCTGCTCCAGAGCCGCCATGGCGGCGATGCGAGGATGTTCCTCAGTGCGCGCTTGCAGATTCAAGCCTGAGCGCCAGACCTTGTGAAGCGTCTCTGCGGTGGCGCTGGTCATGCCCGGAAGCACCTTGATCGCGTTGAGTTCGCCAAGGTCGGTAGCGGGCAGGATCTCATGGATTGCGCCGCTCAGCGTGTCATTGTCGATGCCCCGCGAGAAGCCGCCTGCCAGGCGAGCTGCCGCCTGCTCGAAGGTCATAACGGCGGTACCAAAGTCGCCATTTTTCGCCATGTCGACGCGGATCGAGCGCGTTGCCATGCGGCCACTGGTGATGACGGTCCGACGGATCGATTTCACAGAAACCCTAACACTTTAAAGCCAAATCTCGTTACGCGAGTTTAGTTGAGGATTGAAATCAAAAATTGTACGAGACGCTTACTCGCGCAACTTGCTGAAAGCCCACAATTTCACGACGGTACGTCATAAGCGGTTGTAAAGCTCTCTCGAAGACGTATCCGCAGTGGCTGAATGGATGCCATTGCGCCCGAAACTTGCGAGTGTCAGTACCACGGGGCCGTGTGGGACGAAGGCCTCTACGAGCAGCCGAAGCCGGATGCGGGCTGCTGCGCGGGGAGACTATGCGGCGCGGTTGAGCACCCGGTGAGTGTTCATTGCTCCCGCCGCGGCCATAATCTCGCAGGTGCTCAGGCAGCCCCCGACACGCCTAGATCATCAGCGCGCGGGGGGGCTTCGTCGAGCATCCGTCCGTTCGAGGCGAGCATCCCTCCGCGTGAGCGCGACGAGGACGTTTTCCGTTTAGTTCGTTCCTGCGTCAGCTCGTCGAGCGCAACATCTGTCGCAGCAGCTTGCCACCACGGCTGCCGTTCGTCTGAAACGCTCGCCGCGGCTCGGCGCCTCTGTAGACCACCACTCCCGGCTCCTCAGTCGTCACCCCCCATCGCTTGGCGGAGCGCGCCACAATCAAAGCCGCGTCCCCAGATCGAACGCGCGGCAAGAGCGCGTCCTGCACGAAACGCTGGACCATGCGAGACGAGGGAAGATCGTTCGCCACTTTCGTCGCTACGTCCCCTTCCTTTGAATGGTAGGGAACGAGCTGGATGACGCAGATGTCCGGAGCATCGGTTTCGACGACGTCCGGTCCGAAGGTCTGACGTGCCCACCGGAAGCCGGGATGCTTGGAGTTCTTCTTCATCAGATAAAGGTACGGATGATCCCCCAAGAGATTGGCGCGCAAGGCGGCTCGGAAGGCGGGACGTGCCTCCTCAATTCGATCGTCCTCGCTCAGTCCCGGATTGAGGAAGAGGATATAAACTTTCGCGTTGCGTAACGATCCGGCCCATGGGACCGGATGCAGATCGAGGGCGAAACTGTTCGGGGATACGTGCGGTACGTCATCCGGGTGCACGGACGCATCACCGAGCCGCGACCAGAATCCAATTAGGTCGTCGACCGATTTCGTCCATGTGTCTGTATGACCAGGGGGCACAGACCCGCCTTCGGCATCCCCACTTGGAGCTTGGAGCGGGACAAGGCGTCCATGCCGAAACTCCATCTCGCCGATGCCCGGCCGAAAAATCCTGACCCCCTCTGCTGTCGCGACGAACCTCGATTGGCGAGACGGGGCAGCAACGGGATTGCCGGCATCGAACAGCGTTTCGGCTGCCGCTTCGATCCGCTCGCGCCATGCCAATACGGCGATCCACTCCGGCGGGATGCCCGCGAGTCCATAGATGGCCCCGGCAAGTTGACCGGCGATTGCGGCCGTTGTGTCAGCATCGTCCCCGAGGTTTGCAGCGAGCAACACTGCCGAGCGGAAGTTGGTCGTGCGCGCCACCGCCCATGCGGCAGCCTGGAGCGACCGCACGACGTATCCCGAACCTTCGATCGCCTCGCGTCCCACACCACGCCAATCCCCCTCAATGGCCTCGGCCGCGGAGCTTTCCAGCACCGCATTCAGCGGTAAGCCGGAAATGGCCTGTGACAGCAGGTCGGCGAAAAGACGGGAGCAGCGCACCGTCGCGGGCGACCCGTGCGTGGTCCGGGTCTGACGGTCAGAGATCTCTTGCAGTCTCTCGGGGGCATTCCAATGGCGGATCGCGATCGGTGCAAGGCGCATCAGAGCGCCATTTCCGGATACGGCATCGCTGGTCGAGCCGGCAATGGGATCGCCCGTCTGCTCGTAGCGATCCAGGGCGGCCCGCGTGGCGTTTCCGATGTCGAAACAAGTTCCGGTGCAGGAGTAGTCCCCACGTCGATGCCATGCGACGAAGCGGTCCATCAGGTCACGGGCGTCGAGATTCGGATCCTCGGTGAGGCTGTCGGCGAGGGCCAGTGCCTGCGCGGTATCGTCGGTCCACTGGCCGGGCCGCAGCTGGAACGGACCACCGCCGACGATGTCGTCGAGGAGCGCATACCGAGGCTTCTGTGTGAACTCGATTGTGGTTCCGAGTGCGTCGCCAACGGCAAGCCCAATCAGCGCTCCGACTGCGCGATCCCGTATGGCCTCGCGGGTCTGGGAGGGCGGTGTGAGTGGTGCGGCCCGTCCCCGCGAGACCCAGCGCTCCTGAGCCGGGGTCTCGATGGCACCGGGGCGCACGGCCCGGACGGCACGCATTGCCTCGCCCGCCTCCATGCCATCCTCGACCAACAGTCGCGCCACGACCATGCCCGACCGACCGAGGCCGCCCCGGCAGTGAACGAGCACGCGCCCACCGCGGGCGACCAGAGCCCGGAGTAGGGCTGAGAGCGCCGACCATGCGGCCTCGAAGGTCACGTCCGGCGTAGAGACGTCGATGATCGGGGCGTGGTGCCATTCCATGTGCCGACGGCGGACCTCCTCACCGATCTCGGAGATCCTGACCTGCACCAGTTCGTGCTCCTCCATAAGCGTAACTACCGCAGCCGCGTTCCACGCCGCGACCGCGTCGAGGTCTGCGCCTAAATTGCGGGTATGCGGACCGGCGAAGCCGTAGGCCTGCGTCTTGCCCGGTGCGATCGTGATGCCGAACATTCCCCCGTGCCGGCCGCTTGCGATCTCGGCGATCCGGAGCGGTTCGATTTTGTTCTGCGCCATGGTGTTCTCCTCGGTTGCGTGGCGACTCTAGACCGTCCTAGCGTCGTGCCGGACGCCTGTCGGAATTGTCCGGGCAGATCGGGAGGGCACGTGAGCGGGACCTATATCGGATTCTATTGGACCCTTCCGGTGCCGCGGATCGGCTTGCGCCACCTTCCCCGAGACGCCGCGGCTGCAGCTGCCGTCAGCACGACGATCCGCTATCAGCGGGCCCTGACGCACCGCTACGTCACCGGCCTCGAAGGACGTTTGGAAGGACGTTTACTCGGGGAAATCGCCTTCATGGACATCCGGCCCGACCGGGCCACTAGCGCCGTCCATGAGGCCCTCGAACAGGTACAATCCATCGCGGGCGATCGACGGGCGGCGGTGATCCACGTTGCGTTCAACGAGCGGTCGTGGCGGGACAACCCATACCTCGTGGAGCATCTGCGCAGGCTGGACGTCGAGCGCGTTCCCCTTTCACCGGATCCGATTGATCTTGATGGCGAGAGGCTGGACCCCATCCGTCATTTCTCGGAATGGCGCGAACAGGAGACGGCAGCGATGTCCGCGTTGCGCCTTGGGGCTTATGCGGGGCTGCGTGCGGCGTTGGCCGCTTGCCCCGAGGGAGAAGGCCGCTGGCGGACAATCGCTGATCGCCTGAATGCCGAAGGGACCAGTACGGTGCGTGGCAGTCGATGGACCCCCGAGAACATCCGCAAATTGGCCGGACGTTTGCCGAAGGAAAGCAAGGGATGAGCGGCGGCATGCACACTTTCACGCTGTCTTGACGTCGATCAAACGATAGGATGTGTCTACTTTCTAGTACTGCTGAACAGAGCGTCGCCTGCCCGCCCCTGCCGCGATCTCATCTGTTTTAGCAGCGAGTAACGCCGCTAACCGGCCATCGACTAGGATGGTTTTTGGGTCTTGCTGATGACGCCGTGTCCTGGCATCTATGCCACTTGAGCGAGAACACGATCACGGAGTACAGCCATGAGCGGGATCTCTGTCAGAAGCATCGCTTTTGCCGTTCTCGGTCTGACCGCCGGGATGCCCTATGCGTTTGCCGCGCCGGCAGGCCCCGCCGCGCCAGCCCTGGCCATTTACATGGCAGCCACGAAGATCCCTTGCTACACGCAAGCCGGCGAGGATGCCTGCACGATCAAATCGCTGGATCAGGGCGTGCTTCTATTCCACGGCAAACCAGACGCAGGTACTGACGAGGCCGTCGCCTTCGTCGAATACCAGTACGATGCGACTGGTAATGGTATGGACCAGATGGCCATCGTCCTCCGCTTGGTCGGCGGTAAATGGATTGTCGTCGGGCGCGCCAATAACACAACCGGGTCCTCGCCGCGCAACGTACGTTTCTCCCCCGGCGCGATCACCTATGTTGGGACCGTGGTGGGTGCCAATGACAATCGGGCCACCCCCACGGGTAAGAGCACGTTCCGGCTGGCCGTTGGGGAACGCAGCGTCTCCTTTGTCGGCGACCGTGCCAAGGGTCGCTGAATATCGGATCCTTTTCGATGCTGGGCCGAAACCCAGCCAACACGTGGTCTGGGACTGGGGTTGCCCCGTTTCTGTGGGGCAATCCCAATCTGCGTTCCTGCGCGGCCTCGATCAAAAGCAGAACGTCCACTTCTGAGCGTGCGACCCACTTCCGGTGTTAGGGGCTGGACTCGATCAGAACCAGGAGGCGATGACGGAGGTGAGCGCGACGGCGGAGGCATAGTTTCGGGCGAGTTTGTCGTGGCGGGGGGCGATACGACCGAAGTCTTTGAGGTGGTAGAAGGTGGCCTCGACGCGCCAGCGTTCGCGATAGCGGCGCTTGTCGTGGTGGGTTCTGCGCTTGCGGCCGCGCTTGCCCGGGATGACAGGTGTGATGCCCTTCTCCCGCAGGTCAGCGTGCAGCCAATCGGCGTCGTAACCTTGTCGGGGGCCAAGCGATGGATGCGGCCTGGGGCCTCGGCCAATACCTCTTGGGCGGTGCGCACGTCGCTGGCGTTACCGAGTGTCAGGAGGAGGACGCCGGGACGGCCGAGCACATCGGTGAGAGCGGGAATCTTGGTCGTCTGACCACCGCGCGACGGGTTGATGGCCTACGTTCTCGCCCCCCTTT